>DASWOO010000522.1:0-2100 GCA_036404335.1 Kofleriaceae bacterium | reverse complement strand
GGCGGCGATCGGCTTTGGCACCTGCAAGCTCGCGAGCGATGACTACGCGGCGTGCGGCCTGGTCGGCGGCATCGCCGGCGCGGGGCTGGCGCTGTTCACGGCGGGCGCGCTGTGGCTCGGCGGCGATGGCCACACGGTGCTGGTCGAGGAGCAGGCCCAGCCGCTGCCGGACGACGGGCGGCCGGTGCGGCGGCGGCCCGCGCCGGTGGACCCGGCGCCTGCGCCGGCGGAGGCGGTGCCGGCGGTGCCGCCGCTGGCGCCCGTGCCGGCGGACCCGGCGCCCCCGGCGCCCGCGGTCTTGCCAGAAGCCAGGTAGGTGCCCGCAGCGCCGCCCGCGTGCCGCTGGCACCATGGGCGGCGTGGTAAGCAGGCTCATGGCCGACCCCGTCGCCGACAGCCTCCTCGAGTACCGCAAGCACTTCCCCGCGCTCGAGGACCGCGTCCACTTCATCTCGCACTCGCTCGGCTGCGTGCCCGCCCAGGCCAAGGACGACCTCGCGGCGTTCTTCGACCTGTGGCAGACCAAGTCGATCACCGCGTGGAGCGACTGGCTGCCCGAGGTCGACCGCGCGGCCGAGCGGATCTGCAAGATCATCTCCGCGCCCGCCGGCACGGTGGTCATGAACCAGAACGTCTCGACCATCACCGCGGTGATCGCGTCGTGCTTCGACTACACGCCCGAGCGCAACAAGATCGTCTACGAGGCGCTGCAGTTCCCGACCGTGTCGTACGTCTGGCAGGCCGAGCAGCGCCGCGGCGCCCAGTGCGTGCTCGTGCCATCGGCCGACGGCATGACGATCGACACCGACGCGATGTGCGCGGCGATCGACGAGCACACCCTGCTCGTGCCGATGTCGCACGTGATCTTCTCGTCGGCGTACATCCAGGACGCCAAGAAGATCTGCGCCCGCGCCCGCGAGGTCGGCGCCCACGTCGTGCTCGACTGCTATCAGTCGATCGGCACGCTGCCGCTCGACGTGCTCGACCTCGGCGTGGCGTTCGCGATCGGCGGCTCGGTCAAGTACCTGTGCGGCGGCCCGGGCGCCGCCTGGCTCTACGTCCGCAAGGATCTGGTCGAGCAATTCGCGCCGCGCGTCACCGGCTGGTTCGGCAACGAGGCGCCGTTCGCGTTCACGATGCCCGAGCAGAGCTACGCCGAGACGGTGTGGCGCTACATGGGCGGCACGCCCGCCGTCGCCTCGCTCTACCAGGCGCGCGCCGGCCACACCATCGTCGCCGAGATCGGCGCCCGCAAGATCCGCGACAAGAGCCTGGTCATGACCCAGAAGTGCATCGACTGGGTCGACGAGCTCGGCCTCAAGCTCAACAGCCCGCGCGCGGCCGCCCAGCGCGGCGGCTCGGTCGTGTTCGACTTCGCCGGCGCCGCCGACATCTGTCGCGAGCTCAATCGCCGGAAGTTCTTCTGCGATCACCGTCCCGGCGCCGGCATCCGCATCGCCCCGCACTTCTATACGAAGGCCGAGGAGATCGAGCTGTTCTTCACCGAGCTGAAGAAGATCCGCGGCGGCAGCGGTCGGTAGCGCCGGGTAGCGCCCGGGTAGCGAGATGAGCGCTCGAGGCATACATCTGGCATGAGCGGCCGGGCATGACCGATGAGTTTCGCGTGTGGGCTCCGAACGCGTCGCGTGTGGAGATCCTGGTCGAGGGCCGTCCGATCGTCGCGTCTCCCAGCGGAGATGGCTGGTGGTGCGCACCCCCGCTCGCGCCGGGTCAGGATTACGCGATCTCCGTGGATGGCGGCGAGCCGCGGCCCGATCCCCGGTCGCGCTGGCAGCCGTCCGGCGTGCATGGCGCGTCGCGCTGGCTACCGCCGAGCGGGGCGCCGACCTCGCGGTTCCAGGCGCGGTCGCTGCGCGACGCGATCATCTACGAGCTGCACGTCGGCACGTTCAGCGAGCAAGGCACGTTCACCGGCGCGATCGAGCACCTCGATCACCTCGTGGCGCTCGGGGTCACGCACGTCGAGCTCCTGCCGATCGCGCAGTTCTCGGGTAGCCACGGCTGGGGCTACGACGGCGTGGATCTGTTCGCGCCGCACGCGCCGTACGGCGGGCCCGACGGCCTGCGCGCCCTGATCAC
>DASWOO010000521.1:0-4046 GCA_036404335.1 Kofleriaceae bacterium | reverse complement strand
GCGCGCATCTCGCGGTCGGGGAACGTGAACTGGACGTCGTACGCGAACCGGCGCCGGAACGCGGGGTCGACCGCGCCGGTGAGGTTCGTCGTCAGAATGGCGAGCCCGCCGAATCGCTCGAGGCGCTGCAGCAGGTAGTTCGTTTCCATGTTCGCGTACCGGTCGTTCGAAGATTTGACCTCTGTCGTACGTTTGCCGAACAAGGAATCTGCCTCGTTGAACAACAAAACCACGTGACCGGGTTCGGCGGCGTCGAACACCTCGCCCAGGTTCTTCTCGGTCTCGCCGAGCCACTTCGAGACCACGCGAGACAGGTCGATCTCGTAGATCGCCAGGCCGAGCGCGCGGGCGATCACGGTCGCGCTCATCGACTTGCCCACGCCCGGGTCACCGGAGAACAGCACCGAAACGCCGGCCGCGCCCTTGAATCCCCAGCGTTCCCGGACCTTTCGGCGCTCGCGCAGCGCGCCGACGATCTCCTGGAGCGCGTTGGCGGTCTCGTCGTCGACCACGAGGTCCTTGAACTCGTGATGGGTGTCGAGCCGGCGGCCGAGCCGGACCAGGCGATCGTGAAGCTGATTACGCACCGCGACGTCGAGCTCCAGGACGTCGGGTGGTCCGGCATCCTCGGCGCGCTCGGCGCGGGCCGCGCGGGCTGCGAGCGCGATCACACCGCCGGGCGCCGCGAACCGGTTCGACAGGATCTCGGCGTCGGCCGCCGAGAGCTGCGGCACGAACCGTTGCCACAGGGTCGTGCGGTCGGCCGTCGGCGGGACATCGAGCGCGAACTGCACGAGCGGCCGGAAGTCGAGCCGGGGCATGCGATCGCGGCCGACCGTGACCGCCATCGCGCCCCTGTGCTCGGCGGCGATCTGCTGGATGAACGGCGGCACGTCGCCGCGCTCGCCCTGCTGGATCATGACGTCGTCGAGGTCGGCGATCACCGGGACCGCGTCGAGCAGCTTGCACTCGCGCAGGATGCTGCGGACCAGCGGGCGGACCTGGGTCGGGTGCATCGGCGCCAGGAGGGTGCCCTGGATCAGCAGCAGCTTGCGGCCGGTGCGCGCCGCGGCGACCTGCAGCAGCAGCCGCTTGCCGACGCCGCGCACGCCCTGCATGACCAGCAGCGCCTCGGGCGACGCGAGCGCCGCGGCCGCGCGGGCGACCATCGCCTCGGGGAACAGCGCCTCGACGTGGCCGCCGCGCAGCTCGCACACGTCGGCGAGCTGGGGATCGAGGTGCTGGATGTCGCCGGACAGCAGCTGGACCAGCCGCGCCGCGGGCCGCAGCCGGCGAAACAGGATCGAGTCGTAGCTGCCGCCGGACTCGTCGAGCTCGATCAGCCGGTACAGCAGCAAGGGCGAGGTCGGCGCCAGGTCGCGCGACATGTCCGCGCGGCTCTCCGAGGTGTCGTAGACGAGCATTGACAAGAGGCGCGCGTCGAGGCTGCGGCAGCTGGGATCGGCGCTGAGGTAGCGGTAGGCGACCAGCAGCTTGGGATCGACCTCGGGCATGACCGCGAAGGCCAGCGCCTGGCGCTGCGCGTGGTTCAGCCCGAACCGCACGCACATGTCGAGGTACGGCAGCTTGACCCCGGCCTCGACGGTCGCGACGATCCGCGCGTCGACCAGCATCGAGTGGTGGCGATAGGCGTTGCGCAGCACGCCGGCGCCCGCGTCGTCGTGGGCGGCGGACAGCTCCTCGCCGCGATACTCGGCGAGCGCGGTGCGGAACACGCCGGCGACATGCTCGGGCGCCCAGTCGCCGCCGGCGCCGTTCGCGGACTCGCGCGGTAGCGCGCCCATCGCCCAGCGGTGGCGGATCTGAGCCTCGACCGCGAGCCAGCAGCGCCACAGCTGGTCGCGCAGCAGGGCCTCGGGCGTCTCGTACGGGCCGAACTCGGGCATCGCGGGGCGGCGGCGCCTTAGGCCTTGCTCATGACCACGGTGAAGTGGGTGCCGCGCTCGTCGCGCGTGGCGTCGAGGTCGAGCGGATAGGCGTCGTTGCTCTCGAGCTGCTTGCCGACGCCGTCGGCGCTGAGGTCGGCGTACCACGCCCAGCGCTGCGACCGGCCCTGGGTCGCGACCGCGGCGAGCTCGCGGCCGTTGCCGCGGGCCAGGGCGAGCTGGGCGCCGAGCGACAGCAGCTTGGCGTCGATGTCGTGCGCGCCGCCGGTCAGGAACCACGCCGGGCCCTCCCGCTCCTCGACGATCACGGCGTACTTGCGGGCGCCGCCCGCGACGTAGCTCGCCAGGTCGACAATCTGGTGGTGGCCATCGAGCAACGCGCGCACGCCGGCCTCGTCGAGGTCGGTGTGCACGGCCGACACCGAGCTGGGGCCGGTCTCGAGCACGACCGAGAACCGCGGGCCGTCGTCGAGCGCCTCGACGGTGATGCCGACCGCGTGCGCGCCCTCGGCGAGCTTGGCAGTCAGCGCCGCCTGGTCGAGATCGAGCACCCAGGTCCGCGCGGGCCCGGCCTCCTGGTAGACCAGCGCCGCGAACCGGCGGGCCGGGCCGAAGCCGTAGCTCGACAGCCGGACCAGCCGGGAGCCGGCCGTGACCACGCTGGTGATCTGCTCGGGCTCGATGTCATGGGACCAGAACCAGCTATCCGGGGGCTTGCGCGCGGTCATGCGCCGGCGACTATACCAAGCAATCCTGGGATTCTGCTGCGATTGCGCAGAGATGATCCGCGGTCGGTGGCGCGTTGGATCGGCGGGAGGTCGGAGAGATGAGCGTTCCCTCAGCGCGCGTGGTTCAGCTGCAGCACGTGATCGGGACGGTGCCCGCGCCGCGCCCCCTGGCGCCCGCGATCAGGTGCGCGCTGTACGCGATGAACCTGTCCATTGGTGACGGCGCAGAGGCGATGATCGGCGCGGCGCTGTGCGTCGCGTGCGACGGGCCGCGGATACCGACCGCGCCCGGCGTACACCGCGCATCACTGAGCGCGGCGCGCGGGGACCACGTGGACGCGGAACACGAAGCTCGGCCGGTTGGGCGTCGTCCCGGCGCGGCACACGGTGTCGCCGAGCTTGACCCCGGTCACCTCGAACACGTTGGTGCCCGACGCGGCGGTGTGCAGGTCCGCGCGGATCGCGCTCAGATCATCGCACGCCAGGCCGAGCGCAAAGCCCACGTCGCGCGTCACGGTGTCGCCGACCGCGACGTCGAGCGCCGCGGCGTCGCGCAGCACCGGGCCGCCATCATCCAGCGGCGCCGCCGACGCCACGCTGCTGAACACGACCCCGAGGCCGATGCCGAACGCGACGCCACAGGCGACGCCGAGCAGGATGAGCGAAGCGGCAGCTGCGAGACGAGTCATACCTCTACCTACCTCGGATTACCGGGTGAGGCGAGTTTTGCGAGTGGCGCCCGGGTGGGCGCTCCGTGACCGCGGAGGGTGCTCGAGCGGGGGGAAGGGGTGCTCGAGCGGGAGCGGGTGGAGAGCCTCGGGGGCCGCCTGTGACCAGCTGCGGTGTGGCACCGGGGCGCCCGTGCAGCTGCTCACAGCCGATCGCCTCGAGCGGATGCCGCGTTTCGGAGATGAACCTTCGGTTCTTGGGGCAGAAGCAGAAGCGGAGAAGAGGCGCCAGGCACGAGAGGCTGAAGCGCCGGATGATGCCGAGTGCCGGGTGCCGGGTGCCGGGTGCCGGGTGCCGGGTGCCGCGAGAGAAGGTGCCGGGTGACTGCGCGCGTGGCGGACGCGGACATGGGCCCAACGACCGTGGTGGACCGGGGCTACTGGTGCGGGCGGGCCGGCCGCGAGGGAGCTTTGTTCGACGGGACCTCGCGATACGAGATCAGGCCGTGGAGCTTCCAGCCGGTGCGAAGTAGCCAGGTTGCAGGGCGACAGACGAGCAAGGGCTCGTAGGTTGGCGGCGGCAGGTGTAGGAACGGTTCGTGGGTCAGCTCGGCCCAGTCCGGGAATGTCCAGCCGCTCGAGAACCAGTCGAAGGTCCAGTCGGTAATCCGCGGATCGCGATCTTCGATGTGCTTTCGCCAGTTGTTTAGAACGTAGGACAGCGCATGTCGCGCCTGACGCGG
>DASWOO010000520.1:0-9719 GCA_036404335.1 Kofleriaceae bacterium | reverse complement strand
AGCTCGTTCACCGCCCACCGCTCGAGCACCACCCACCGCTCGATCACCACCCACCGCTCGCTTGTCGCAGGTCGGCCGGGTGCCCCGAGCGCTTCCTCTCTTCTCTCTCTGCCTCTCCGTGAAATTGAAAATTTCACTCTCCGAAGGCAACCCTCGCTCGAGGCGATGGGTTGTGAGCGGGCGCGCCCGATCACCCCTGGCGCGTCGAGGCGCGGCCGGTCACAGGCCGTCCCCGCGCTCTCGCCCGCCCCACGCCCGAGCCGAGCCAAGCGATCTGCCGCCCACCCTCCGCGGCGGCCGCGGCCGACTGGCACCCGCCGCCCGCCGCGCTATGACTGTGCCACCCGCCTACCCCCGCCGCGATCGCGGTCTTCCCTCCCCGGCGGGGCGGAAATGATGATGCTAGTCTCAGCCGTTGGACGATTGATGGTGCCGCGCCGGGGCCATCGCGTAGGAGCCCATCGTGCAAGTACCTGATACGTCGGCGATCCAGCGCCTGATCCGCACGGCGCGGCGGCGGATCCGCGGGCAGTGGGCGCTCGAGGGCGCGACCACGGCCTTGGTCCTGGCGAGCGCGGCCGCGCTGGCGACCGTGTTCCTGATGCGGCTCGAGGTCGTGAGTCACGCGGCCGGGGTCGGGCTGCTGGTCGCCGCGGCGCTGATCGTGGTGGTCGGCGCGGTGATCAAGGCGGCGCGGGGGCTCGATGACGAGGCCGTCGCGCGGCGGATCGACCGGGCGTCGAACCTGGCAGACCGGCTCTCGACCGCGATCGCGTTCGCGCGTGAGCCGGGCGCGGCGGAGGCGGCGGGCGCGGCGGGCGCGGCGAACGACGCTGCCGACGACGAGACCGAGGCGCTGCGGCTCGCGGCGATCCGCGATGGCGTCAAGGCGGTGCCCCGGGCCGATGTCCGGATCGCGACGCCGTTCGTGGCGCCGGCGGATCTGCGGGCCGCGCTCGGCTTCCTGGTGATCTCGGCGCTGGCGGCCGGGCTGGCGCTGCCGACGGCGGACCGGGCGGCGCGGCTCGTGCGGGTCGAGCCAGATCACGCGGCGGTCGGCGACGACGTCGTGCTGAAGGGCGCCAATCTGAAGCCGCCCGGCGCCATCCAGACCGACGGCCTGGTGACCCTCGGCGACGGCAAGGCGCACCCGGCCGTGATCCTCGACTGGGCGGCCGACCACATCACGGTGCGCGTGCCGCCCGGGGTGCCGGTGGGTAGCACGACGATCACCGCGTGGGTCCGCGGCCAGGCCGTGGGGCCGCTGGCGTTCACCGTGGTCGACCAGCACGACGCCGCGTATCACAAGGAAGGCTCGGTCGCGCTCGACCCCGACGACAAGGCGTACCTCGACGCGCTGCTCGCCGAGCTCAAGGCGGTCGCCAAGCGCGATCAGGTGCCCGAGCTCGAGGACTTCGCCAAGCAGATCGAGCAGCTGCTCAAGGACGCCGAGCTCGGCAAGATCTCGAAGGAGCAGCTGCTGGACGCGATGGCCAAGGCCGAGGACAAGCTGAACGAGAAGGCCGAGCCCAACCAGGCCGAGCTCGACAAGCAGCTCGCCGACATGGGCAAGGAGCTGTCGAAGGACCAGACGACCAAGGAGCTGGGCGACGCGCTGCAGAAGCAGGATCTCGACAAGGCCAAGCAGGAGCTCGACAAGCTCGCCGACAAGCTCGACAAGCAGCAGCTGTCGGAGAAGGACAAGCAGCAGCTGGCCAAGCAGCTCGAGAACGTCGCCAAGCAGATGGACCAGAAAGACCAGAAGGACCAGCAGAAGCACGACGAGCAGAAGAAGAAGCTCGAGGACGAGGTCCGCCGGCTGGAGAAGAAGAAGGACCAGGCCAAGACCGAGCCCGAGCGGCTCGAGGCCGAGCGCCAGCTCGACAAGAAGAAGGACGAGCTGCAGAAGCTCGACAAGGACCAGCAGGACAAGGATCAGTCGGCGCAGCGCCAGGCGCTCAAACGGCTCAGCCGCGACATGGAGAAGGCCGCCGAGGATCTGCAGAAGCCCAAGCCGGACCCGAAAGACCCCAAAGATTCGAAGGACCAGAAGGACCAGCAGCAGCAGCGCGACCAGCAGGCGTCGCAGAAGCTCAAGGACGCCGCGCGCGAGACCGGCCGGGTCGATCAGGACCAGCGCAAGCAGGCCACGCAGAAGAAGATGTCGTCGCAGATGGACGACCTGCGCGAGGCGATGCGGCGCGCCAAGCAAAAGGGCAACAAGCAGAACCAGGACCCGTTCGGCAAGCAGGGCAAGAACCAGGACTTCGCCCAGCGTTCGCGCGGTCAGCGCGGCCAGAGCGGCGCGTGGAAGCCGGGCCAGGGTCAGCGCCCCGGTCAGGGCCAGGGTCAGGGCCAGGGCCAGCAGGGTCAGAACGGCCAGGGCCAGGGCCAGAACGGCGGCAGCGAGTGGGGCGTCGGCCACGACGAGAACCTGACCGGTGACCCGACGCAGAAGTCGGGCAACACCAAGGACGCCGACCTGCAGGGCCAGCAGGGCGCAAGCGGCGGCGGCACTCGCGAGACCATCCTGTCCGCCGCACAGAAGGGCTTCGCGTCGCAGCGCTACAAGGACGTCTACGGCAAGTACCAGCAGATCGTCGAGGACGTGATGCGCACCGAGAAGCTGCCGTCGAGCTACAAGTACTACGTCAAGAAGTACTTCGCGAAGATCCACCCGACGACCGACCCGGCCGGCACGGACCCGGCCGGCCCCGCACCGACCGGCACCTCTGCCACGAAGGACCAGGCTCCATGACCACCGCCGCTGCCCCGCGCGACGTCGAATCTGCCGTCGCCAGCTTCACGACCGATCTCCGCCGGCTGCGCGAGGAGATCGGCAAGATGATCGTCGGCCAGGAGTCGATCATCGAGGGCGTGCTGATGTGTCTGCTCGGCGGCGGCCACGCGCTGCTCGAGGGCGTGCCGGGCCTGGGCAAGACGCTCCTGGTCCGCACCCTGGCCGAGACCATCCACGCCAGCTTCTCGCGCATCCAGTTCACGCCCGACCTGATGCCCGCCGACATCGTCGGCACCAACGTGATCACCGAGCAGGGCGGCGCGAAGCGCTTCGAGTTCCAGAAGGGCCCGATCTTCGCCAACATCCTGCTCGCCGACGAGATCAACCGCGCGACGCCCAAGACCCAGTCGGCGCTGCTCGAGGCGATGAGCGAGGGCTCGGTCACCGTGGCCAAGGAGACTTACTGGCTCGACAAGCCGTTCTTCGTGCTCGCCACGCAGAACCCGCTCGAGATGGAGGGCACCTATCCCCTGCCCGAGGCCCAGCTCGATCGGTTCTTCTTCAAGCTGATCGTCGGCTACCCCGACAAGGCCGCGCTGCACACGATCCTCGATCGGACGACGACCGACGACGTGCCCGCGCCCAAGCCGGTGATCGACAAGACCCGCATCCTCGAGATGCGCGAGCTGGTCCGCAAGGTGCCGCTCGCCCGGCAGATCCAGGACTACGCGGTGCGCGTCGTGCTCGCCACCCACCCGGAGAACGCCGAGTCGACGGCGATGTCCAAGCAGTTCATGCGCTACGGCGCCTCGCCGCGCGGCCTGCAGGCGGTGATCCTCGCGGCCAAGATCCGCGCGCTGCTCGCCGGCCGCTACGCGGTCGCGATCGATGACATCCGCCACGTCGCCGCGCCGGCGCTGCGCCACCGCATGATCATGAACTTCGAGGGCGAGGCCGAGGGCGTCAAGCCCGACGCGATCATCGCCGAGATCCTCAAGGCGACCCGCGAGGCGTGATGGCAGTCGCAGCCCGCGCCTCGGACAAGCCGCGCGCCAACCGCGCCCAGGATCGCTCGAAGCTGTTCGACGATCGGTTTCTCCGCACCCTCGAGCACCTGCACCTGGTGTCGCGCAAGGTGTTCGCGGGCAACCTGCGCGCCGAGCGCCGGACCCGCAAGGTCGGCTCGGGCATCGAGTTCGCCGACCACCGGACCTACGCGCGCGGTGACGACTTCCGCTACATCGACTGGAACCTGTACGGCCGGCTCGACAAGCTGCTGCTCCGGCTGTTCGAGGAGGAGGAAGACCTCCACATCTACATCCTGATCGATGTCTCGGACTCGATGGCGATCGGCTCGCCGCTGCCCAAGCTGCACTACGCGATGCAGGTCGGCGCCGCGTTGACCTATGTCGGGCTCGCCAACCTCGATCGGGTCTCGATCATCCCGTTCGCCGGCAAGCTGATCGATCGGCTGCCGCCGGCGCGCGGCAAGAACCGGATCTTCCGGGTGTTCGACTTCCTGCGCAACTGCGACATCGGCGGCAAGACCGAGCTCGCCGAGTGCATGAAGACGTTCGTCGCGCAGCACAAGCGGCGCGGCCTCGCCGTGGTGATCAGCGACTTCTACGACCCCGATGGCTTCGAGCAGGGCCTCAACACCCTGCGCTACAACAAGTTCGAGCCGTTCGTGCTCCAGGTCTACGACCACCGCGAGGCCGAGCCGCAGCTGCACGGCGACCTCGCGCTCGTCGACTGCGAGACCGGCGACACCCGCGAGGTCACGGTCTCGAAGTCGCTGCTCGAGGCCTACCAGCGCGAGCACGAGCGCTACTGCCAGGAGCTCGAGGCGTACTGCACCAAGTACGCGATGCCGTTCTTCCGGACCCACACCTCGATCCCGTTCGACGAGCTCGTGCTCAAGATCTTCCGGTCGGGAGGGTTTTTGAGATGAGCAGAGCGAATCGCAAAACGGTGATGGTGACGCGATGAGCATCCTGGGGCCCATCCCCGCCGCGCTGTTCGCGTGGATCGCCGCCGGCGCCGCCGCGCTCGTGATCGGCGCCTACATCATCAAGATGCGGCGGCGGCGGTTCGAGGTCCCGTTCTCCAAGCTGTGGCAGCGCGTGCTCGACCAGCGCGACGCCAACTCGCTGTGGAAGCAGCTCAAGCGCGTCCTGTCGCTGCTGCTGATCCTCGGCATCATCGCGATCATGCTGTTCGCCGCGCTCGACCCGACCCTGGGCGCGGTCGACCGCGAGGCGCGCAGCGTCGTGATCCTGTTCGACGCCTCGGCGTCGATGAAGGCGATGGACGGCAACGCCAACGGCGACCAGTCGCGGCTCGACGCCGCCAAGGCCGCGGCCAAGCAGCTGATCGACGGCATGGGCGGCGGCGACGTCGCGATGATCATGAAGGTCGACGGCCAGGCCACGCCGATGTCGCGGTTCTCGAGCGACAGCCCGCTGCTCGACAAGATCGTCGACGGCCTGACCGCGAGCGACACGCCGGCCGACCTGCCCCGCGCGCTCGGCGCCGCGGCCGATGCCCTGCGCGACCGGACCCGGCCGCTGATCGTGATCATCTCCGACGGCGCGTTCCCCCAGCAGCAGCTCGGGCTCGCCAGCTTCGCGCCGCCCGCCCCCGGCCCGCACCTGGCGACCGTCGACCTGTCCAAGATCGACACCCGCTACGTGCCGGTCGGCCACCGCAGCGACAACGTCGGCATCATCGCGTTCAACGTCCGGCGCTACATCGCCAACAAGGCCGCGTACGAGGTCTACATCGAGATCCAGAACTTCGGCCAGGAGCCGGCGCACCGCTCGCTGACGCTCTACAATGGCGACACCCCGGTCGACGTCAAGAAGCTCGACCTGGCGGCCGGCCAGCGCGTCCACCAGATCTACGCCAAGCTGCCCGCCAGCGGCGACGACAAGCTGCGCGCGTCGCTGCGCCCGGTCGATGGCCCGGGCGGCTCGGACCCGTTCGCGCTCGACGACCAGGCGTTCGCGCTGCTGCCGGCCAAGAAGAAGCAGAAGGTCGTGCTGGTCGGCTCGCCGAACCTGTACCTCGAGGGCGCGCTCCTGGTCTACGACAACATCGACCTGGTCGCCCGCTACACCCCGGCGGAGTACGCGGCCCGGCCGAGCGTGACCGACGGCGCCGACGTCGTGGTGTTCGACGAGTACACCCCCGAGGTCGTCCCGCCGCCGCCCGCCGCCCTGCTCTACTTCCACCCGACGGGGCCCAGCAGCCCGATCGCCGTGCGCGGCGAGGTCGCGAGCCCGCACATCACCGAGCTCGACGAGGGCCACCCGGTGATGCGCTGGCTGGCGCTCGGCGACGTGTTCATGGACAAGACCGACGCGTTCGCGCCCGACGCCAGGAAGGGCGAGTCGAGCCTGGCGTTCTCGGTCCGCGACCCGGTGATCGCCGCCAAGCGCGACGGCAAGCGCAAGATCCTCGCGATCGGGTTCTCGCTGCCGGCCCAGGGCCGCGACAGCGCGACCGACCTACCGCTGCGCGTCGCGTTCCCGATGCTGCTGGTCAACGCGCTCGACTGGTTCGCCGGCGACCAGAGCGACCTGATGACGACCTACGCCACCGGCAGCCGCGAGCGCGTGCCGCTCGACGGCGTGGTCGACGCGACGGAGGCCGAGGTCAAGGGCCCCCGCGGCGTGGTGACCCGGACGCCGGTGATCGACGGCCTGGCGACGTTCTACGGCGCCGAGGTCGGCTACTACGATCTCGCTGCCAAGGCGCCCGACGGCAGCGTGCTGGCGCGCATCGAGCTCGCCGCCAACCTGGCGTCGCCGGCCGAGTCCGACATCGCGCCGTCGGCGAAGCTCACCCTCGGCGGCAAGCAGCTCGCCGCGCCCGAGGCGTTCGCGGTGACCCACAGCCAGAAGCTGTGGATCTACCTCATCATCTTTGCGGCGGGGCTGATCCTCGTCGAGTGGATCACCTATCACCGCCGGATCACCGTCTGATGCCGACCCGCATGCGCGCGCTGCTGACCCCGGGCGTCCTGATCCGGATCGCGATCACCGCCGCCGCGATCGTCGCGATCGCCGCCGGGCTGTCGGCGTGGATCGGCGACCGGACCAGCCTGCACGTCGACTGGCTGCCGACCCGGCCGATCGACCTGCTCCGCCCCGCGGCGCTCTACCTGATCGCGATCGTCCCGCTGTTCTACCTGCTGCGCATCGTGTCGCTGACCGACCTGACGCTCGCCCAGCAGCTGACCCAGGCCACGCTGCGCTCGCTGGTGATCGCCGGCATCGCGATCGCGCTCGCCCGGCCATCGTGGATCACCGAGCAGAGCAAGGTCGCGACGGTCGCGCTGATCGACGTCTCGGACTCGGTGTCCGACAAGCAGCTCGCCGCCGCCCGGACCTACGTCGACGCGATCGAGCAGGCCGCCGGCGAGGGCAGCCTGCAGCTGATCACCTTCGCCCAGCAGCCGACCGTGGTCCGCAAGCCCGAGGGCCAGCCGCTGTCGGCCGCGATCGCGCGCCACGCTGGCGCGGGCGCCGGCACCGACGTCCAGGCCGCGATGCAGCTCGGCTACGGCCTCTACCCCGACGGCTTCCTGCCGCGCATGGTCATCGTGTCCGACGGCAACCAGACCGACGGCGACGTCGCGGTCGAGGCCTATCGCGCCAAGGAGCTCGGCGTCCACGTGTCGTGGCGGACGTTCGACCAGGACAAGACCGCCGAGATCCGCGTCGTCGGCGTGACCGTGCCCGACGACATCAAGGTCGGCCAGCCGTACGACGTCACCGCCGAGGTCTGGTCGACCGAGCCGCAGAAGGCCACGCTGGCGCTGCAGCAGGACGAGTTCCCCAACGGGCTCGAGCCGAGCAAGCAGGTCGAGCTGCGCGAGGGCAAGAACCTCGTCAAGTTCAAGTCCGACGCCAAGCACGCCGGCGCGACCACCTACAAGCTGACGCTCGCGAGGTTCGAGCACGACACCGAGAAGCAGAACAACGCCGCGGTGATGACCGCGCCGGTCAAGGGCCGGCCCAACGTGCTCTACGTCGAGGGCGGCATCCTGCGCGAGCCCGGCCAGGCCGGTCACCTGCAGCGCGCGCTCGAGCACGAGAACATCGACGTCACGGTGCGCGGCCCGGCCGGCCTGCCGTCGACCGCCAAGGAGCTCGAGAAGTTCGACCTCGTGCTGGTGTCCGACGTGCCGGCGCACCTGATGGGCGCCAGCCAGATGCAGGCGCTCGACGCGTACGTCTCGCAGATGGGCGGCGGCCTGATCATGGCCGGCGGCGAGGACTCGTTCGGCTCGGGCGGCTACGAGCGCACCAAGATCGAGCAGATCATGCCGGTGCGGTTCGACTCCGAGAAGATCAAGGAGCAGCCCGACATCGCCGTCGCGCTGGTCATCGACCGCTCGGGCTCGATGCAGGGCCCCAAGCTCGAGGCCGCCAAGGAGTCGGCGCGCGCGACCGCCGAGGTGCTCTCGCCCAACGACTACATCACCGTGATCGCGTTCGACAGCGAGGCCCAGGTCTACGTCCGGCCGACCCGGGCGGCGAACAAGATGCGGATCTCGAACGACATCGCGCGCCTGCAATCGGGCGGCGGCACCAACATCTTCCCCGGGCTCAAGGAGGCGTTCGAGCTGCTCCAGGGCATCAACGCCAAGGTCAAGCACGTGATCCTGATGACCGACGGCGAGGCCCCGACCGACGGCATCGCCGAGCTGGTCCAGGACATGCGCGCGTCGCGGATCACCGTGTCGTGTGTCGGCGTCCAGGGCGCCGACCGCAGCCTGCTCGCGATGATCGCCGACGCCGGCGACGGCCGGCTCTACATGGTCGAGGACATCGGCGCGCTGCCCAAGATCTTCATGAAGGAGACCCAGGAGGCGCAGAAGAGCCAGCTGGTCGAGGACGTCGTCCACGTCCGGATCGCCAAGAAGGTCGAGGCGATCGAGGGCACCGGCGTCGAGAACGCGCCGCCGCTGCACGGCTACGTCTCGACCAAGCCCAAGCCGACGGCGGAGACCATCCTGATCTCGGACCTGGGCGAGCCGATCCTGGCGCGCTGGCGCTACGGCGCCGGGATGTCCGTGGCGTGGACCTCCGACGTCAAGAACCGGTGGTCGCCCGAGTGGATCCGGTGGAACGGCTTCCCCAAGTTCTGGGCCCAGGTCATCCGGTCGTCGATGCGCCGCAAGGTCTACGACAGCTACGATCTGTCGGCCAAGGTCGCCGACGGCCGCGCCCACGTCGTGGTCGACGCGATCGACGCCGGCGACAAGTTCGTCAACGAGATGGACACCCAGCTCGAGGTCATCGACCCCGCGAGCAACAAGACGATCGAGAAGCTGGCGATGGCGCAGACCGCCGCCGGCCGCTACACCGCCGACTTCCGCATGCAGAGCTACGGCAGCTTCCTGCTCAAGGCGGTGCACAAGCGCGACGGCAAGACCGTGGCCGAGTCGCTCGGCTCGGTCGCGCTGTCGTACCCGCTGGAGTACCTGCGGACCACGCCGGACCCCGAGCCGCTGCGCCACGCCGCGCAGGTCTCGGGCGGCCACGACCAGGCCAAGCCCGCCGAGCTGTGGGACGCGGGGAGCGAGAAGGTCAGCTACACCCAGGACCTGTGGCCCTACGTCCTGCTCGGCGTGCTCGGCCTGTTCCTGCTCGACCTCTACGCCAAGCGCGTCCGGCTGTTCGGCTACCGGACGATCAAGTTCGAGTAGGGCGCAGCTCAGTAGATCACGAGGTGGCACTGGGCGCAGCCGCTGTCCGGCGGCGGGTTGGGCCCGTCGTCGCACTGCTCGCCCTTGTCCTCCTGGACGACGCCGTCGCCGCAGCGCGGCGCCAGGGTGCAGGTCGGCGTGCAGGTGCCGTAGGCGCCGCTGTTGACGCCGTCGTCGCACTGCTCGCGGTCGGTCTGGACCGTGCCGTCGCCGCAGCGCGGGCCGAACCCGAGACACCTGGCGGTAACGCTACTATCTGAG
>DASWOO010000519.1:0-2273 GCA_036404335.1 Kofleriaceae bacterium | reverse complement strand
CGACAAGCCCGAGGGCCGTGGCCTCGCGCTGCTCGCGTACACCCCGTCGGCGCTGGGCGGGCGGCTGACCGTGACGGCCAACGGCGGCGCGGTGGTCCGCGGCCGCACCGAGTACGCCAACATCGTGCAGAAGAGCGCGATCGCGTGGGGCGGCGGCGCGGCGGTCCACGTGCTCGATCCGCTGTGGCTGAGCGTCGAGGTGTTCGGCGAGTCGACGCCGGCGGGCACGCGCTCGATGTCGTCGGGCTCGGCCGTGCTCTCGCCGGTCGAGTGGCTCGCCGGCCTGACCGTCCGCGCCGAGCGCCGGTTCACGATCGGCCTCGCCGGTGGCCGCGGTGTCACCGACGCGCTCGGCACGCCCGACGTCCGCGGCATGCTGACGCTGGCGTTCGTGCCCGGCTCGGCGGCGGTCGCGCCGGTCCACGCGCCCGAGCCGATCCGCCCCGACGGCGACGCCGACGGCGACGGCATCCCCGACAGCGTCGACAAGTGCCCGAACGAGCCCGAGGACTTCGACATGTTCGAGGACCAGGACGGCTGCCCCGATCCCGACAACGATCACGACGGCATCCCCGACGCGGTCGACAAGTGCCCGCTCGATCCCGAGGACAAGGACGGGTTCCAGGACGAGGACGGTTGCCCCGACAAGGACAACGACGGCGACGGCATCCCCGACGACAAGGATCGCTGCCCCAACCAGCCCGAGGACAAGGACGGGTTCGAGGACCTCGACGGCTGCCCCGATCTCGACAACGATCACGACGGCATCCCCGACGCGATCGACAAGTGCCCGAACCAGCCCGAGACCATCAACGGCTTCCAGGACGACGACGGCTGCCCCGACAAGGGCGACACGACGATCATCCTGTCGCCCGACCGGATCGAGACGCTCGACCCGATCATG
This sequence comes from Kofleriaceae bacterium, assembly GCA_036404335.1. GTDB lineage: Bacteria > Myxococcota_A > Polyangia > Haliangiales > Haliangiaceae > JABFXX01. The sequence goes on along the minus strand of DASWOO010000519.1, from coordinate 1,369 downwards.
TTCAACGGCGGCAAGCTGACCAAGCCGAGCCTGCCGCTGATCGAGCAGGTCGGCGCGACCTTGCGCGCGCACGCCGAGATCGTCCGGCTGCGGATCACCGTGCACGTCCAGCCGTCGGGCGACAGCGACGCCGACCAGGGCCGGTCCGACAAGCGCGCGCAGGCCGTGCGCGACTGGCTGGTCAACTGGGGCATCGCCGCGAGCCGGCTCGAGGTCCGCGGCTTCGGCGGGCGCAAGCCGCTGGTGCCGCCCGGCCAGCGCGGCGCCGGCAAGATCAACGACCGGATCGAGCTGATCATCCTCGAGCGGAAGTAGCCCGCGCGAGGACCACGCCGGTGACGTCGGTCGCCCCGCCGGCGCGCAGCGGCGCGGTCGCCGCCGCCAGGGTCGCGCCGGTGGTCATCACGTCGTCGACGAGCACGATCGCCCGGCCGGCGACGATCGCGCGGCCGCGGCGGGTCAGGGCGAACGCGCCGTGGACGTTGGCGGCGCGGTCGGCGGCGGGCAGCGTGCTCTGCGCCGGGCCATGGCGGATCCGCCGGAGCGCGCACACCGGCGGCGGCAGGTCCGCGAGCGCGCACGCGTGGTGGGCGAGCAGCCAGGCGTGGTCGTAGCCGCGGCGCGCGCGGCGCCGCCAGTGCAGCGGGACCGCGACGACGATCGCGTCGCGCTCGGCGACCGCGGCCGCGAGCGCCGGCGCCCACAGCGGCGCGAGGTCGCGCGCGACGTGCACGCCGTCGGCGAACTTGAGCCGGCGGATCGCCGAGCCGAGCTGCCCGCCGAACCGCCACGGGGCCACCACGCGATCGAGCGGCAGCGGGTAGCGGGCGCAGCGGACGCAGCCGGCCGGGCCGCTCGGCTCGCCGCAGCGCGCGCAGGCCGGGCCGAGCTCGACGAGCGACGCGCGGCAGGCGTCGCACAGCGTGCGCGCCGGGGTGCCGCACGCGGCGCACTGCGGGCGAAACAGCCAGTCGAGGACGGGGCCCAGGGCGCGGTCGGCGAGGCGCATGCGGCGATATCGGCGGCGCGAGACGCCGGTTGCGTCCCGATCGGCTTGTCGGCAGACTGCGCGCGCGTGCCTTTGCCGTCGCGACCGCCGCCGATCGACCCGTGCTACGTCTACGAGCCGGACTTCGTCGACGCACGCGCGCGCCGCGACATCCTCGACTGGCTGGCCACGCTCGTGCCGCTGTGGGAGCAGCGCTACTCGACCCTGTGCCCGCCGCCGCCCGGCAAGCAGCAGCGCCCGCTGCTCCGCCCGGTGTACTGGCTCGGCAACTGGCAGTTCGCGTGCCTGGGCTACTACGAGCCGCCGCGCCGCAGCCACGACGTCGCGGTCGAGGCCGAGCCGTTCCCGCCGGTGCTGAAG
>DASWOO010000518.1:0-4259 GCA_036404335.1 Kofleriaceae bacterium | reverse complement strand
TCGTAGCCGCCGACCATCAGCAGCTGCTTGAAGATCTGCGGCGACTCGGCGAGCGCGTAGAAGCTCGCCGGGTTGAGCCGCGACGGCACCAGGAAGTTGCGGGCGCCGCCCGGGGTGTACTTGACCATGAACGGGGTCTCGATCTCGAGGAACCCGTGCTTGCCCAGGTAGTCGCGCGTGGTCCGGGTGATCAGCGACCGGCGCATCAGGTTCTGCTGCATCTTGGGGCGGCGCAGGTCGAGGTAGCGGTACTTGAGCCGCAGCTGGTCGTTGGTCTCGACGCCGTCCTCGATCGCGAACGGCGGGGTCTCCGACTTGGAGAACACCTCGAGCTCGTCGATCCAGACCTCGACCTCGCCGGTCGGGAGCTTGTCGTTGGCCATCTTGCGCATCTGGCGCTCTTCGCCGGGCGCCGCCTTGGCGAGCTGCTCGCCGCGCAGCCGGACCTCGCCCTTGATGCCGAGGCACCACTCCGCCCGCACGGTGTTGGCCAGGTCGTGGATCTCCGCCAACCGGGTGCGGTCGGCGACGATCTGCGTGACGCCGTCGCGGTCGCGCAGGTCGATGAAGATCCGCTCGCCGTGGTCGCGGTACGACTGGACCCAGCCGGTCAGCACGACGGGGGTCCCTGCATCCTTGCCGCGCAACGCGCCGCAGCTGTGAGTCCGGGTATGTGTCGCCAGAAACGCGCTCATGAGAATCGAGAGTAGCGTATCGCCGCGAGTGTCGGGGAGATCCCGGGCCGATCCCTTCGATTGTCCGGCTAGTGTCAAGAAACCTAGTGATTGCGATCAGATCCGATCTCTTCTGGTGCGGGAAATTTGATCCACGCAGAACCCACGCGTTAGCATTTTCTTCGCGGAGAGAGGGGAGCTTCACGACGAGCGGACCGGTCTGCACCCGGTCAGCGCCAGTGGTCGGCGTGCGTGCGCGCGGCGGTGCAGCCAGATGCTTGTTTACGTGCTTCAATAAGAGGAGCTGTCGTTTTGAGTGAAGCTTTGACTGTCACCCCAGCCGCGTTGATCGATCTGTGCGGCGGCCCGTTCGTGGCCGATGGCCGCAGCTCGCGCCGCGCGGACGATGCCCGCGTCGAGCGCGACCGCCGCGACGTCCTCGCCGAGGCGCTGCGCCGCGCGAAGCGGGGCGGGCCCGAGCTCGCGCCCGAGATCGTCGAGGCGCAGGACAGCCTCGAGCGCCGGATCCGCGCGCACCTGAGCCGCGGCCGCGTCCTGGTCACGCTGACCGATAACCGCTACACGATGATCTCCGTCCGGCGCGTGGCCCCGGGCAGCGACAAGGCGCGGCCGCGCGAGCGGCGCTACGAGGTCCGCCTCCACCACATGTTCGTCGACGCGGACCCGGTGATCATCCGCGCGCTCGCGCGCTACGTCGCCGACAACGACGCCGACGCGTCGCGCATCCTGGGCGACTTCATCGACGCCAACTCCGACCACGTCCGCGGCCGGTCGCGCCGCGCGCCGGCCCAGCTGATCCTGACCGCCGGCGATCACCACGACCTGCGGACGATCTTCGACGAGCTCAACGCGCGCTACTTCGACAACCGGATCGAGGCGGCGATCACCTGGGGCGCGCGCACCGGCCGGCCGCGCCGCCGCAACTCCATCAAGATGGGCAGCTACTCGGTCGAGGATCGGCTGATCCGGCTGCACCGCTCGCTCGATCGCGCGTTCGTGCCGCGGTTCTTCGTCGCGTGGATCGTGTTCCACGAGATGCTGCACCAGGTCCACGACATCCGGGTGATCAACGGCCGCCGCGAGTTCCACTCGAAGGAGTTCCTCGCCGACGAGGCCGGGTTCGAGCTCTACGAGCAGGCGAAGCTGTGGGAGCGCTCGCACCTCGACGAGCTGCTGACCTACTGAGCCGCGGATTTCCCCTAGGCACGCCGCCTAGGTTTTGCCCGGTCCGAGAGGGCCTCTGGGCGCATCGTGGCTTGCAGAATCCCGCTCTGCTGAATTGATGCGCTCAAGGTGAAACAACACACCGCGTCGTCGCAGATTCGCCAGTAGTCATCCACATTTCAGGTCCGGGCGCCGAACAGATCGCCCATAGTGGCCTGGGAGGCAGCATGGTTGACTCGCTCGTCCTGGGAGAACGTCGTCGCGCCCTTCGGGTGCCGGCTCATGGCGTCGCGGTGATGTACGCCAACGGCGGACCTCAGCGCGGCCTGCTCGAGAACATCTCACACCTCGGCGCGCTGCTCAGCGTCGCCGTCCGGCCGCTCGACGCCGAGCTCGACCTCGAGCTGCGACTCGCCAACGGCGCTGGCTTCGCGTCGGTGCGGACGATGCGGGTCGAGCCCGACGGCCGCGGCTGGCGGATCGCCGTCGCGTTCGAGCGCGTGGATGACTCGCTGCGCGTCGCGATCGACGCCGCGATCCGCGCGGCGCGCGGCGCGGCCCGCGAGCGGCCGGTGCTGGTGATCGACGAGAACCTGGACCGCAAGCGCGATCTGGTCACCCGGCTGTCGATCGAAGGCATGACCCCGCTGGTGCCGCGCACGCCGCTCGAGGCGATCGACATCCTGACCCGCTCGCCGATGCACTCGGGGCTCCTGCTGCTCGCGCCCGGCTTCGGCGTGCCGTCGACCGACCTGCGCCAGGCGTTGACCGACAGCTTCCCGTGGCTGTCGGTCGCCGAGATCACCGATGATCTCGAGGAGACCACGCACCAGGCGATCGACACGTGGAACCTGACGCCCATCGCCCGCATCCCCGAGCCCGCGTAAGACTCGATCTCACGTTCGATCGTCGGGATTGTCCGGATCGTCCGGATTGAGCCCCGGCCGACCAGTGATCTTCGCAGCCAGCGGACTGTTCGGCGCGATCCCGCCCAGCAGGGCCTCCACCAGCGCGGGCGCGTCTGCCGGGTTCAGATCGCCGTACCACACGCCGTCGGGGTAGACGACGGCGTTGGGCCCGTCGAAGCACGGCCCCAGGCAGCCGCACGCCGTGACCAGGATCTCCGTCGCGCCGCGCGCGATCAGCGCGCGTTGCACCGCGGTCATAACCGCGTCGCCGCCGCGCCGGCCACACGCCGGCTTGCCCGACGCCCGGGAGTTGGTGCAGACGAACAGGTGTCGGGCGGCCACGCTCCCGACGATGTTGCCTGCACCGCGATGTGTCATCACAGCCAGCGAAGATATCTTTCGTGAGATCGAGTCGTTTTCGCTCAATCACCACTTGAGCCCCAGGCGAGAGGGGCTACCATGCGGCCACCTGTCCATTGGGGAATGGACCGGTAGCGCCCGAGATGACGCCGCAACATCACATCATCAAAGAGACGTCGGAGACGTTTTCACGTCTCCTGCAGGACGAGTTCAAGCGCAACGGGTACAAGCGGGTCCACATCGTCGAGCAGGCACCGAAGCCGGACGCGATCGAGGGCAAGCTGCCCGCGGTCTCGGTCTACCTGTACCAGATGTCGATCGACCCCGAGGGCTACGACTCGACGCCGCACTCCGAGCTCGTCGAGGTTCCGCAGGAAGATGGATCGATCAAGGAGTTCTTCCGCCGCCGCCGGCTGTGGGTGCGGCTCGACTACTTGATCTCGGCCTGGGCGCAGACCCCCGAGGACGAGCAGCTGCTGCTCGGCCTCATCATCCGCACCGTGATGGAGAACCCGGAGCTCACGCGCGACAAGCTCAAGGGCCAGTCGTTCGAGGATGACTTCAAGCTCAACATCCTGATGTCGGCGCGCCTCGATGAAGGCACGCTCGCGCGCTTCTGGGGCAGCCTGAACCAGCCGGTCCGCCCGGCCGTGCAGGCGTGGACCGCGATCCCGATCCTCCCCGAGCGGCTCGAGGAGTTCAAGCGCGTCCAGACCCGCCAGCTCGAGTACAAGTCGATCACCGATCCGCGCGTCAGCGAGACGGGGCCCAGCGGCAACCCGTTCATGGCCGCGCGGCGCCTCGATCTTGGAGGCCCGCCAGTCCCTGGCGGCACCAAGAAGTAAATGGTTTGCGTACCGCGCCGTGCATGGTGCACGCGCGGTGATCCGATGAACGGGCGAAGACCACCGTTATCGGCAACGACAAGGAGAACAAGCGAATGGCTACTAGCTACCTGTCACCTGGCGTGTACGTTGAAGAAGTTGATCGTGGCTCCAAGCCGATCGAGGCCGTCGGTACCAACACCGTCGGTTTCCTCGGCGAGTCGGCCAAGGGCCCGACCAACGAGGCCGTGCTGATCACCAACTGGTCGCAGTTCGTGAAGACGTTCGGCGATTTCAAGGACTGCAGC
>DASWOO010000517.1:0-1621 GCA_036404335.1 Kofleriaceae bacterium | reverse complement strand
GACTCGGCGAACCGGCCGGTGACGTCACAGATTTCGCTCACACGCTTCTGATCCTGGAGCGGCGAGAAGTCGCAAGCGGCCTGCGCGACCCCCTTGCGCAGCGCGGTCATGAGGCGAGCGCGATCGCTCACCACCATGAGCCGGCGCGAGCCCTGGGCGCCGATCGCCGTCGCCGAGACCGCCGTCGTGCAGTCGTGCGGCGGCTGGTGGTTGAAGTACGCCGACGGCTCGCACAGCGCGCGATCCGGGACGGCGAGCAGGACGTCGATCGGCACGGGCAGCTCGCCGGCCGCGGGCTGGGCCGCGCGGACGTACAGCCGCAGCGCCTCGACCGTGCTGCTATATAACCGCGCCAGCTCGCCCGGCTCGATCGTGCCGTCGGTCTTGACCTCGAGCGCGCCGACCCGGGCCTGGCGCGGCAGCGCGACGCCGTCGATGTCGCCCTTGCCGCGGTGGAGCATGACGTAGGTCGCCGCGCCGCCGCCGCCGACCACGATCGCCGCGGCGAGCGCCAGCCACGGCATCCGCCGGCGCGGCCCGGGCCCGGCCCGCAGCGCGTCGCTGGCGCGGGTGTCGTCGGAGCCGAGCGACGATCCGAGGGACGATCCGAGCGACGACGCCGGGCGCGGCTTCTTGCCGCGGACCGGCTCGGGCGCGGTCGAGCTCTCGCTCGGCTCGGCGACCGGCGTCGACGTGCCGCGGAGCTCGCCGAGCACGCCCCGGTCGAGCCGCTGGGTCTCGACCAGCGCGACGTCGCCATCGCGCAGCGCGCCCTCGAGCAGCTTGCGCATCTCGCGCGCCGTCGAGTGGCGATCGTCGGCGCGCTTGGCCAGGCTGCGCATCACCACATCCTCGACGACCTGCGGCAGCTGGACGCCGCGCCGGCTCGGCGACACCGCCAGTTCGGACAGGTGCTTGGTCATGATCTCGAAGTGGGTGCTGCCGTCGAACGGGGTCTCGCCGGTCAGCGACTCGTACAGGGTGGCGCCCAGCGAGTACAGATCGGTGCGCAGGTCGACCTCCTGGCCGCGGACCTGCTCGGGCGACATGTAGCGGACCGTGCCCATCGTCTGGCCGGTCGCCGTCAGCCGGGTCGACGTCGTCATCTTGGCGATGCCGAAGTCCATGACGGTCGCGACCCCGTCGCGGCCGCGGACCAGGACGTTGGACGGCTTCATGTCGCGGTGGACGATGCCGCGGCCGTGCGCGTACTCGAGCGCGTGCAGCACGTCGATCGCGATCCGGCATGACGTGACCCAGTCGAGCCGCTCGGTCTCGAGGATCATCCGCTCCCAGGTGCGGCCCTCGACGAGCTGCATCGCCAGGACGAAGTGGCCGTTGTCCTGGCCGAAGTTATAGAGGTGGACGATGTTGCCGTGGTCGAGCGCGGCCAGCGCCTTGGCCTCCTCGAGGAACCGCGACTTGACCTGGCTGTGCGCGGCCATCTCGGGCGGCAGGATCTTGAGCGCGACGTCCTGGTTGGTCAGGTTGTGGCGGCCCTTGTAGACCACGCTCATCCCGCCCTGCCCCAGGATGTCGACCAGCTCGTACTGGCCGAGCATGACGCTGCCGATCATCCGGTGCGCGCCGGTCGAGCCCAGGCCGGCGCCGCAGTGAGCGC
>DASWOO010000516.1:0-2725 GCA_036404335.1 Kofleriaceae bacterium | reverse complement strand
CGCCGGCGCCGGGCTGCGCGTTGGCGAGCTCGCCGGGATCCGCGCCGGTCAGGGCGCCGGGCTGCACGTCGGCGAGGGCGCCGGGATCCGCGCCGGTCAGGATGATCGGCCGCACGACGCTGGCGAGCGCGCCCGCGTCGGTCGCCAACCCGGCGATCGCGTGGTCGCGGCGGACCGCGAGCTCGACGACGTGCTGGCCGGGCTCGGCGATCAGCCGGCCTCGCGGCACGCCGTGCAGGTCGTAGCGCTCGATGCTGTGATCGGCGCGGCGGACGAGCGCGCCGCCGTCGATCAGCGCGACCTGCAGGATCCCGGCGCCGCCGGGCAGCTGGACCTGGCCGCGCGGGCGGCCGACCGGGTCGAAGCCGCGCAGCTCGACGTTGCCGGCCTGATCGAGGATCGCGGCGACCAGGCCGGCGCCGTCGCGGCCAAGCGCGAGCTGGACCGGCCGGGCGCCGTCGACGATCACCGGCTCGCGCGCGCCGTCGAGCGTGGGCCACAGCCGCAGCTCGCCGAGCTCGTCGCTGGTGATCGCCGCGTCGCCGCGATCGGTGAGCGCGAGCAGGCGGATCTTGCCGCCGTGGGGTGCGCTGGCCGGCAGCGGCGCCGGCTCGGTGGGCCGGGGGGCGACGGCGGCCGGGGTCGCGCGCGTTGCGCGGGTCGTGGGGTGCGGCGCGCAGGCCAGCAGGCAGAGCCATAGCCCGCTGTTTCGAAGCCTACGCCGGCGCACGCGCGGCTATAGTGACACTCGAAGTCATGCGGATCGACCTCGATCGCGAGTCGCGCGTCCTCGTGCTGACCGGCGCCGGCATCTCGGCGGAGAGCGGCGTACCGACGTTTCGCGACGCCAACGGGCTGTGGGAGGGCCACGACGTCACGCAGGTCGCCTCGCCCGAGGGCTTCGCCGACGATCCGCGGCTGGTCTGGCAATTCTATGCGGCGCGGCGCGCGGCGATGACCGGCGTGGTGCCGAACGCCGGGCATCGCGCGCTGGTCGCACTCGAGCAGCGGCTCGGCGTTCGGTTCCTGCTCGCGACCCAGAACGTCGACGGGCTGCACGCCGCGGCCGGCAGCCAGCGCATCATCGAGATGCACGGCAACCTGATGCGCACGCGGTGCAGCGGGTGCGATCGCGAGCCGTTCGCTGACACCACGGCGTACGCCGGCGACCCGCTGCCGGTGTGCGACCGGTGCCAGGCGCGCGGCCAGACCTCGCTGCTGCGGCCCGACATCGTCTGGTTCGGCGAGATGCTGCCGGTCGGCGCGATGGAGCAGATCAAGCGGTTCATCAGCGAGGCCGGGCGGCACCTGGTCTTCATCGCGGTCGGCACGTCGGGGCTGGTGTTCCCGGCGGCCGGCCTGGTCAACATGACCAAGGCATTCGGCGGCTCGACCTGGCTGGTCAACCTCGAGGCGCCGGTCAACGCGACGCAGTTCGACCACGTCGTGCTCGGCCCGGCGGGCCGCGAGCTGCCGGCGCTGCTCGGCTAGCGCCCGGCCGCAACGGCTCGACCGGCTCACGCGGAAACCTTCCGCCACGTCGTGCTCGGCCCGGCGGGCGCCGGCTCGAGCGAGGTTGGGCGGAGAGCCTGTGGACGGCTCGTGACCGGCCGCACGCGGGGCACGACGGGCACGCTCGCGCCCGCTCACGACCCATCGCCTCGAGCGGATGCCGTCGACGAAGATTTTCAATTTATGGGAGACGGGAGACTGAGACGGGACCGTGCCGCGCGTTCGCTGCCCGGCGGGCGCCGGCTTGAGCGGAGTCGGGAGGAGAGCCTGTGGACGGCTCGTGACCGGCCGCACGCGGGGCACGACGGGCACGCTCGCGCCCGCTCACGACCCATCGCCTCGAGCGGATGCCGTTGACGAAGATTTTCAATTTATGGGAGACGGGAGACTAAGAGGGGACCGTGCGCCACGCGTTCGCTGGCCGGCGGGCGCCGGCTCGAGCGAGGTTGGGCGGAGCGCCTGTGGACGGCTCGTGACCGGCCGCACGCGGGGCACGACGGGCACGCTCGCGCCCGCTCACGACCCATCGCCTCGAGCGGATGCCGTCGACGGGAATTTCAACGGAGATTGAGACGGAAGATGGATCGTCCCGGCAGCCTCACGCTGCGGACGGGACCTCCCGAAATGAGATCAGCCCGTGCAGCTTCCAGCCGGTGCTCAGTAGCCACGTACTGGCGCGGCGCACGATCAGGGGCTCGTAGGTCGGCGGCGGCAGGCGGAGAAATGGCTCGTCGGCCAGCTCCTTCCAGTCGGCGAACGTCCACGCGCTCGAGAACCAGTCGAAGGTCCAATCCTTCCTGCGCGGATCGCGATCTTCGACGTGCTTCCTCCAGTTGTTCAGCACGTAGGACAGCGCATGCCGAGCTTGCTGCGGCGACTTGATGATCTGGGCGTAATAGCGGTCCGAGAACACCCGTCCCTTGCGCCGCGGGCCCGGCCGACCCTTGCTGATCGCCCGATTCAACTGCTTGGCCGCCGAGATCTGGAAGCTCTGCATGCCACGCGACAACGCCCGCCGGTCGCTGGCCTCGACGAGCATATGGATGTGCGTGCGCTGCAGGCTCACGTGCACGATCCGGAAGTCCTCGCGCTTCATGGCCACGAAGGTCGCCTCGCGGATCGCCTGATGCGCGAGGCGGCGCCTCAGCGTCCCGACCGCCTTCACGACCCGCAGCACCACGTGCACCGGATGATGACGCGACAGCGGCGGCCT
>DASWOO010000515.1:0-8572 GCA_036404335.1 Kofleriaceae bacterium | reverse complement strand
GATGAAGTCCGAGTGCGGACCGTCGCTCGAGTGCGACGCGACGACCTTGACGTGCAAGACGTACCCGACGCTCGGCATGACGTGCGACAGCGCGTGTAGCGGCGGCACGTACTGCCAGATCCCAGACGGCATGACGACGGGCACGTGTACGGCGCTGCTCGCCAACAACCAGCCGTGCGACAGCAATGACTGGTGCATCAGCGGGTTCTGCGAAGATGGCCCAATCTTTCGTAGCTGCATCGACCCGTACGTCTGCTACTGACGGCGTGCACGCGGTTGCGCACCTTGCGCAACGCGGCTTGCTTGGCGACCTCCGAAAATACCAACGGCCCGCTCGACAGCGGGCCGTTGGTAGACGAGCAACCTCGTTCAGTCGATCGTGAGCTTGTGGTACGAGGTGTTGTTCGCCGAGTGCGAGTGGCAACCGACGGTACCCGTGGTGCCCACCGCCTTGCCCGCGGTCAGGATCTCGTAGGTGCCGTTCGGCAGGCCGCCGAGGTTGACGTTCGTGGTCTCGTGCGGCCACGCGCCGTCGCCGTGCGTGATGTGCGAGATGGCGTCGGCGTTGTGCAGGTGGACCTTGGCGCCCGCCTTGACCTTGACCTCGACGCCGGCCGACGGGTGCTTCGTCGCATCGTTGCCGATACCGGCATCGTAGTTAAGCGTCAGGACCGCCGCGACGTTGACCGCCGAGGTCAGATCCTGGCTACCAGCCGTCGACGTGGCGTGGACCTTGAGGGTCGCGGCCAGATCGGCGCCGGTGGCGTCCGTCGGGATCGCGACCATGAACGTCGCCGTCGCAGTGCCGTCCGCGGTCAAGGTGACCTTCGGGGCGCTGGCGGTGACGGTGAGGTTGGTCAGCGGGGTGCCGGTCGCGTCGGTCAGGGCCGGCGTCAGGGTGACGTCACCCGTGAAGCCACCGGAGCTCTTCACCGAGACGGTGATGGTCTCGGTCTTGCCGAGCTCGGTCGCGACGGTCGCCTTGTCGATCGAGGCGGTCGCGGCCGGCGTGGCGTTCGAGCCGCTGCCGTTGTTCGAGCCCGAGCCCATGTTGGACCCGCTGCCGGTGTCGGAGCCGTCGTCATCGCCAGCCCCCGTTCCAGACGACGACCCGGAGTCGCCGATGAGGCATGCAGAGAGAGAGAGGCCCAGGAGAGCCGCAAGGATGGGGGTGCGCATGTTGCGCAACATGTACACATCCCGTGCCTGTGCTCCGTCTCCACAACCTCGCGAGACTACTGGCGAGGATTTGCACAACCCTGGGAGGCCGGTCCCCGATCGGTGCCCACAGGCCCCGCGGGATCGGCAAAACCATAGCGGCTACGGGCGGCTACGGCGCACGGATCAGACCTTCTTGAGGATCTTGCGAGCCCAGGCCGAGGCCTGGCCGACCACGCCGGACGTCCAGCTCGGCCCGGTCGTCCGCTGTGTGATCTTTGCACCGAGGAAGTACACGGCCGCCGACCAGGCTACGACCAGGGCGTAGATGGCCAGCGTGATCCCCGGGACCGGGACAAACATCGCCACCAGCAGCGCGCCCGCCGTGACGATCGCCGCAATGATTCCGGCTCGCACGCCGAGATACCAGGCAGTCAACGCACCAACAATCAGGGCAGCCAGCATCAGCGGAATCTAGCATGTCGTCGCCAAGACGCTGGTTTCCTGCCGTCTCGGCCAGGCATCGACGCTCCCGCGCGACGCAGCATCAGCTAGCAACCCCGGCCTGCGATGGCCGACAATGGCCGGATATGCGTTCGTGGATGGCTTTTCTGTGGCTCGCTACATTCGGCTGCAGCAAGCAGACGCCTGGTCTGTGTTGTACCGATGAGGCTGACTGCGCGGCTGCCGGGCTGTCCGGGATCAGCAGCTGCGACGACGGCCTCGCTTGCCGAGGCAATCAATGCATCGCCGAGGTGTGCGGCAGATCATCCGACTGCGACGCGGCCGCACCGTACTGCATGGATCAAGGCGCGAACAGCGGGCTATGCGCCGGTAGCTGCAGCGACGACGCACAATGCCCCGGCGCCGCGCAGACCGCTGACGACCAGTTCTGCGTCTCCGGCGCCTGCGCCGAGTGCCGGCGCAACGATGACTGTTCGGTGGAGATGCCGGTGTGCGCGGCCCACAGTTGCCGGGCGTGCGTTGAACATGCCGAGTGCGCGTCTCATGTATGCACGTCGACCGGAGCCTGCGCCACCGAGGATCAGATTGTTCACGTCGCCCCGTCCGGTGCAGACGCCGGGGATTGTGGACAACTGGCGCCGTGCTCGCTGGCTTACGCGATAGGTCACCAGACCGGACGACGCTATCTCCTGCTTTCGACCGGCACCTATGTCAACTCGGCGACCATGACCGTGCCCGGCAAGCAGGTGCTGATCGGTGATGGCGCGCCGCGACCGACGATCACCAACTCCGGTGCTGGTCCGATCTTCAGCATCGGACCTTCCGCGGACGTCGAGCTCGACGGCATCGAGGTCTCGGGCGCGCGCGGAGGTGCTGGGGCGGGCATCGAGTGCGATAACGCGATGACGGCCGGCGAGCGCACGCTGCGGCTGATCGATGACCTGATTACCCAGAACATGGTCGATGGCTTGCATGCGAATCGCTGCGTCGTGACCGCCATCGGCACGACCTTCAGTCTCAACGGAAGCGACGGCATCGTGCTGACGGACAGCCGCGGCACCTTCGACCGTTGTACGTTCAACGGCAACACGAGCTACGGCATCTACGGTGACGGCACGCTCTACGACGCGACGAACTCGTTCGTCTATCGCAACGGCACCGGGGTCGGCGTCTTCTCATTTCCGGACGAGCCCGGCAGCCTGTTCGCGTTCAACACCGTCGTGGACAACGGCATCGGCGTCGACTGCCAAGCCAATGCGGCGTCGCCGTTGACCCTGTCGAACAACATCATCGTCCGCAACAGCAAGAACACCGACGGACAGCAGACGTGTAGCCATCCCGGCTCGATCCTGGCCGCCGATGTCGCACCGCTGCACTTCGTGCAACCTGACGTCGCGCCGTACGACTACCACCTCACGACTGGCAGCAGCGCGATCGACCAGGCGACGGCGTCGACGATCGACCACGACTTTGACGGCGATGGCCGGCCGAGGGGCAACGGGCGCGACATCGGCGCGGATGAGGCGCAATAATGCGGAGCTACGCGATGAGCATGGCGCTCACCTTGGCGATGAGTACGCTGCTCGCGACGGCGACGGGCTGCAGCAAGCAGACGCCCGGCCTGTGCTGCACCGACGAAGCTGATTGCGGCGAGGCCGGGCTGTCGGCAGTGACCGCCTGCGATGACGGCCTCGCCTGCCGCGGGCACCAGTGTGTCGCCGAAGTGTGCGGCTCATCCGCGGACTGCAACGCCACGGCGCTGTACTGCGCGGACCAGGGCACGAACAGAGGGCTGTGCGCAGCGAGCTGCAGCGACGACACCGAATGCCCGGGAGCCGCGCAGGCGGCCGGCGATCGGCTCTGCGTGTCCGGCGAGTGCGCGCAGTGCCGCATCGATGACGACTGTCCCGCCGGGACGCCCGTATGTGAGACCGGCGTCTGCCGAGGATGCGTCGCGCATGCCGAATGTGCCACGCACGTCTGCACGCCGAACGGAAGCTGTGCCACGGAAGACCAGATCGCCCACGTCGCGCCGTCGGGAGCGAGCACGGGCGACTGCGGCGCGCTCGCGCCGTGTTCGCTGAGCTATGCGCTCGGTAGCCAACCTCCGCACGGCTACATCCTGTTCGCTCCCGGCACGTATACCAGCGCGATCGGGCTGACTGTCGTCGGCAAGCAGGTGATGATCGGAGACCGCGGTGCGCGGCCCGTGATCACGCGCTCCACCCCGGGCGCGATCCTCGAGATCGGGCCATCGGCCGAGGTCGAGCTCGACGGGATCGAAGTCTCGGGCGCGACGAGCGGCAGCGAGCAGGGCGATGGGATCGCGTGCCGCGACATGTCCTCCGCCGGTGCCGCCACGGTCCGGCTGACCGATGTGCTGGTGAGGAACAACGTCATCGGCGTGGAAGCCTACACCTGCATGGTCATTGCCGTGCGAACGACGTTCGAAGCCAACGGAGACGGCGCGCACGTGTTCGATCTCGGCGGCTCGTTCGATCGCTGCACGTTCGACAGCAACATGGGGATGGGCCTCGACGAGGACGGCGCAGTCGTCAACGTGACGAACTCGTTCTTCTATCGCAACTGGACCGGGATCTCTGTCTTCGCGTTCGAGGCCAAGCCGGGCAGCACGTTCGCGTTCAACACCATCGTCGATAACACGACCGGCATCGACTGCATGACGAACGCGCTGTCGCCGGCCACGTTCGCCAACAACATCATCGCGCGCAACGCCACCAACATCGCCGATGGGACGCCGGCGGGCTACAGCTGCACGTACCCCGGGTCGATCATCACCGGCGACGTCGGGCCGCTGCGGTTCGTGCAGCCCGATGTCGCGCCGTACGACTATCACATCAGTGCTGGGAGCAGCGCGATCGACGCGGCGATGGCGTCGACGGTCGACCATGACTTCGACGGCGAGGCGCGGCCCAAGGGGAACGGGCGGGATATCGGCGCCGACGAGGCGAAGTAGACGCGGAGTAGACGCGCAGTAGACGCGCTACTCGAGGCGCTCGCGGCAGGGGTAGTCGCAGGTCTTGCGGTGGGTGCAGTCGTAGGCGCAGCCGCAGGCCAGGGCGAAGGTCGCGAGGATCTCGTCGGCCGGGCCGTCGGGGACGGCGCGGCGGGTGGCGCGGGTGGCCGCGGTCAGGGACGCGGCGTCGGAGGCGTAGGGCGTGGCGATGAAGCCGAGGCGGAACAGGGTGTCGCGCACGATGCGGTGCGGGGTGACGGTGAAGTCGCCCAGGTCCGGGTAGCGGATCACGCCGAGCTTGGCGAGGAGGTCCATGATCCAGAACAGCTCGGTGCGGAACAGGCCGCGGCCGAGCGCGGCGTCGAGCGAGGCGAAGGCCTCGGCGGCGGTGGCGCGGCCCTCGAGCTGCGAGGCGAGCTCGGGGACCTCGGCGCAGCGCCGGGCGGCGAGCGAGGCGAGCATCAGGGCGCGGGCGTCGACCTGCGCCGGTAGGTTCTCGGGCACGGTGCCCTGGTAGAGATCGCCGAGCACGCCGGCCTTGTCGAGCGCGCCGAACGAGGCGATCACGCCGGCGCGGTCGCGGTCGAGCCGGAACGCGAGCGCGGCGGCGACCGCGACCCGGTATACGACCTCGTCGGCGCCCTCGACCCAGGCCTCGGCGTCGAGCCCGAAGTCCGACGGCTGGTAGGTCGGCGCCGGGCGCTGGGCCTCGGTCCACCACGCGGCGATCCGCTGCTGGGTCTCGTCGAGCACCTCGTCGGAGAAGCCCTGCGCGAACCGCGAGGTCGGCACGACGCGGTCGCGGTTGCGCGGCGACGGCACGCCTTCGATCGTCAGGTGGCGGAGCGGCGCGGGCAGCGGCGAGCCGGTCGCGGGCGCGACCGCCGGGGCCGCGGCGCCGTCGGCCGAGGTCTCGGCCGCCGCGGCCACGGGCGCCTCCTCCTCGACCTGCGCCTGCGGGATCACCGGCTCGGGCTCGGGGCGATCCTCGGCGAGGAACTCGTCGACGTCGAGCGCCGACGCCAGCGAGGCGTAGCGCTCGGCGCGCGGGCCGGCGGTGACGGCGATGCCGAGCGTGCGGAGCAGGCCCGCGCTGATCGCGATCTGCAGCCAGGTCTCGAGCGCCGGGCGCGAGGGCACCACGCCGCGGTACGCCGCCGACGCCAGGTGCTTGTAGATCTCGTCCTTGTGGTACGCGCGCTGCGAGACCAGCTCGAGCACGGTCTTGGCGAGCAGCGGGTTCAGGTGCCACAGCCGGTCGAGGACGGCGATCGCGGTCTCGTCTTCACCGCTGGCCGCGGCTAGCGCCTGCATGAACAGCGACGGCATCGCGGTCGCGCCGCCGGTGCCGAGGAACCGCAGCATCACGGCCGGCCGGTCGCGATCCCACAGCTTGGCCGCGCGCAGCCGCCCGCGCAGCTCGCGGAACGGCTCGCCCTTCGCGGGGGTCTCCTTGCACACGCGAACCAGGGCAACCATCGCGCCGCGCGCGTCCTGTCCGATCGGTGGTAGCTCGACGACCTGGGGCATCGTCCACGAGGTTACACCAATGCTCTCGGGTCAGCGGCCGCGCGACCACACGAGGTGATGGTCGTCGAACGCGTGCAGCCAGTCGCCGCCCCACTCCCAGCCCAGCTCGTCGAGCGCGGCGACGACCGGCCCGGGCCGCACGAACATGCCGGGCCGCACGTCGCGCCGATCGGCGAACTCCCGGCCGGCCTCGGGCAGGATCCGGCCGGGCAAGCGCCAGGGGTTCTCGACCGGGTTGAGATCGACGGCGCGGCCGAGCGCGTGCTGCGACAGCAGGTCGGTGCCGGCGATCACCCGGAAGTTGAACGCCGACGAGTTGTCGGCGGCCATCGACGCGTCGTCGGACGCCGCGAAGTCGTCGACCAGGCGAAGCTGGCGGATCGGGAAGCCGAGCTGCCACAGCCGGCGAAACAGCGCGACGGTGCGGGTGGCGAGCGCGGCGGCGACCACGAGCTCGCCGCGGGCGACCCCGTCGAAGCCGACGTGGTCGAGCTGGAGGTACGCGAGCGCGTCCCAGCGCGGGCAGCGCGGGTCGTCGCCGTGCCACGAGCAGCCGTCCATCCGGGCGCGAACCGCCGGCGGGATGGGCGAGATCTCGGCGGATGGCGAGCGGCGCGGCGGGGGCCGCAGCGCGCCCACTACGGCCCCGGCGCCTCGGGCGTCGGCGGGAGCGGCCTGGCGGCGTCATCCGACGGCTTGCCAGCGGGCGCGACGGGCCGCGCCGGGACAGGGGCGACGCCGGGCCGCGCAGGCGCCGGGGCCACGCCGGGGCGCGCCGCGCCAGGCGCCGCGGGCGCGGGCGACATCACCGCGGGCGGCGCCGCGACCTGGCCGTTCGGCGGGGCCACGGCCGGCAGGCGAACCAGCGTCGCCGAGCGCCGCATCGCGAACACCGCGAGCTGCGACTGCGGGTGCGCCGTCGCGAACCGATCGTACTCGGCGCGGGCCTGGCCATACGCGCCGCTGCGGTCCAGCACCGACGCCAGCTGGAACCGCGCGTCCTCCTGGTCGACGTCGGCGGCGACCGCGGCCTGCAGCTGGGCGGCGGCGCTCGCCAGATCGGTCCGGGCGTAGCCGAGGCCGAGATAATAATGCAGCGTCGCGGCCCGCGCCCCCGGTGGCTCGAGCGACAGCGCGGCCTCGAGGGGCTTGATCACGTCGCCTGGCCGCCCCGCCTTGAGCGCGACGATCGCCGCCTTGAGCGCGGCGTCGACCTCGACGACCTGCGTGTCGTGGACCCGCGCCGCCAGCACCGCCCGCTCGGTCTTCGACAGCGGCTGATCACGCAGTGCGTCGAGCTTGGCCACCGCGTCACCGCGCTTGCCGGCCTCGAGCAGCTGGTAGATCTCCCAGGCCCGGGTCCCCGCGGCGTCCCGGCTTGCCAACTTGGCAGCGGTATCGTCCGCCCGCCGGACAGCCGCGTCGCGCTCGCCGACGGCTTGATCGCGCGCGGCGGCGAGCTCCCGGGCCCGGCTCTGGTACAACAGGTAACACCCCACCGCGCACAGCATCGTGAACAGCAAGTACGCGACGAACGAGTTGACGTTGAGCCACAGCGACCGCCGTCGCTGCTGGGCAACCAGCGCGGCGATCGACTCGGCGAGCTGGCTGACCTGCGCGGTGGTCTTGCGGCCGAGCGCGGCCTGGTCGTCGATCCGGCGGCGCAGGCCCTCGAGCAGCGCCCAGCCGTCGTCCGTGGACTCGGCGGCGTCGTCGGGCTTGGGGGCAATCGCAGCGGTCACGGCGTGTTGTTCGCGCGGATCGCGCGTTAAATCAAGTCAGTTCCACGCATTGAGCCTTTCGGCGTCGCCTGCTACAGTCCGCCTGCTCGTGCTCTGCCAGGGCGAGGACCCATGACCCTGCTGTACGATTGGCTCAAGAAAGCCGCGAAGGCCCAGGGCAACAACAAGGCGGTTGTCTATCGCGACAATTACTTGTCGTGGCGCGGCCTGCTGCACCGGGTGGATCGCCGGGCGCAGGAGTTCAAGAGCATGGGGATCAAGGAGGGCGCGTGGGTCGGGCTGATGCTCGGCAACGTCCCCGACTTCGTGATCCTGGCGCTGGCGCTGTCCAAGCTCGACGCGGCGATCGTGCCGATCGATCCGACGACGGGCGGCCGTGAGCTCGAGCTGATCCTCGCCGCCGCGCCGCTGCGCGCGCTGGTCACCCGGCCGCGCGGCAGCGAGGGCTCGATCTCGGCCAACGGCACGAGCGCGCCGGTGCCGCCGAGCACCC
The DNA here is from genome assembly GCA_036404335.1 of Kofleriaceae bacterium. Classification (GTDB taxonomy): domain Bacteria; phylum Myxococcota_A; class Polyangia; order Haliangiales; family Haliangiaceae; genus JABFXX01. Next base: position 207 of record DASWOO010000515.1, on the reverse strand, counting down.
TACCCCGCTCGCGCGTCGCGCGCCCCGCGCCGCCGCCGCTGCAGAACCCACCGCCCAACGTGCCGGCGACCAGCGACGCCGCCGAGGTCCGGCGCCGGCTGCAGGGCACCCTGTTGACGTGCAGCGTGTACAAGCGGTCGCCGCCCGATCACGGCGTCGAGCCGATCGCGGTGCTGTTCACCGCCGACTCGCTCGGCGATCCCAAGG
>DASWOO010000514.1:0-2928 GCA_036404335.1 Kofleriaceae bacterium | reverse complement strand
GCGTCGGTCGCCGTCAGCTTGTCGGTCGTGCACGCCGTGCCGCACGCGGCGCAGCCGGTCGCGCACGCGGCGTAATAGCCGTACGCCTCGCTGGTGCGGCCGGCGGTGTCGGCGTCGGCGTTGACCGGCTCGCCGGCGATGTTGTCGCCGCGGTAGGCCGCGAGCTGCGGCGACGAGCTCGACGCCGCGGTCGCGAGCAGGGCCAGCGCGCCGACCAGCATGTGATCGGAGTGCTCGGCGCCGTGGGTCGCCGCGATCTCGAGGGTGCGCACGGTCCCCGGCATGGTCGCGTCGATCGCGGCGGCGAGCGTGGCGATCAGGCTGACCTGGCTGTAGGTCGGCTGCAGCACCGCGGCCGTGTTGGTCACGCTGGTGACCTTGGCCTCCCACAGGTGGAGCAGGCTGTTCGCCGCCGCGCCGTCGGCGCCGCCGATCGGATAGCCGAGGAACACCAGCGACAGCTTCGCGGCGTCGAGCCGGCAGTGCTCGGCGTGCTGGGTGCCGAGCACGACCGCGCCACAGCTCCAGGTCGCGCCCGGGCTGCCGGCGAGGAACGCGTACGCGGCCTTGACGCCGCTGTGGCTGGTGTCGGGATCGGTGTAGCTGCCCTCGGTGAAGCCGTCGGTGACGTAGACCACCGTGACCCCGCCGCCCGCGACCACCGCGTCGCCGAGGTCGGGCTGCATGTAGCGCAGGTCATCGCCGGCGTGCGCGACCACGACCAGGTCGGTCGCCGCCGCGAGCGGCACGATCGGCCACTGGCTGCCGTCGGGCCCGTCGGGCGGGCCCTCGCCACCTCCGTGGCCGCCGCCGCAGGAGGCCGTGGCGCAGGTCGCGATCAAGACGAGCGAGGCAAACCGCATCTTCGAGTCATGCCGGGTGCGGCGAGGCGCGTCAAGCACGTTCGCGCCGCGGGGCCGAACGACCCAGCAGCTGCGAGATTCCACCTGCGGCGCCGACGACCAGGTGGGCCAGCCACAGCCCGAGCGAGGCGGCGAGCGCGTCGGCCTCGGGCATGCCGAACAGGCTGCCGCACAGCCCGACGTACACCGCCTCGCGCGCGCCGGCGCCGCCGACGGTGATCGGCAGGAACGCGGTCGCCGCGGCCAGCGGGATCACCAGCAGCGACGCGGTCGGCGCGATCGGCGCGAGCTGGACCAGCAGCACCCAGCCGGCGGCGGCGATCAGCGCCTGGGTCGCGACCGACAGCGCGATCGCCTCGGCGAACGCCCGGCCGCTGCGCAGCGATGGCAGCTTGCCGGCGATCCGCGCGATCCGCGCCGGCAGCTTGCTCCCGATCGTCCGCGCGAGCGGGATGCCGGCGACCAGCGCGAGCGAGCCGAGGCTGCCGAGCACCGTCCACCACCACAGCCCGCGGCGATCGAGCGCGCCCGGCGTCGTGCACAGGCCGATCGCGAGCAGCGCGAACAGCCCGAACAGGCCGAGCGCGCGCTCGACCAGCACGGTGGCGAGCGCGCCGGTCGCGCCCTCCTCGCCGAACGCGTCGCGGGTGATCACGCCGCGCGCGACGTCGCCGGCGACCGCGCCGGGCAGGTAGTTGTTGTAGAAGAACGCGGCGAAGTACATCCGGACCAGCGCGGCGAGCCCTGGGATCCGGGTCGCGCCGTACGCGCGCATCAGCACCCGCCAGCGCACCGCGCCGGCGACGACGTTGCCGGCGACCAGCGCGATCGCGAGCAGCAGCGCGTAGACCGGGATCCGCGCCATCGCGTGCCGGGCGGCGCCAAGGTCGACGCGCCGCGCGATCCACACCAGCGCGCCGACGGTGATCACCACGCGCAGGATCCAGCCCAGACGCTTCTTCACGGCCGGCGCAGCATGCCATACGCCCCGGGATTGTCTCGACGGTCGCGGCGTGTTAACGCCCGAGCGTGCTGGCCAAGCTGTTCGACGGGCTCGTGCGCAGCCCCGGCGCGCAGCTGGTGCTCGGCGCGGTGATCCTCGCGCTCGGCTTCCCGGCGCACGCCTCGGGCGAGCTCGGGCTCGCGGTGATCGGCGGGGCGCTCGGCATCGCGTGCGCCTGGGCCTGGCCGCACGCGCCGCGCTGGTTGGCCGCGCCGCCGGCCGAGCTCGCGCGCCTGCTCGTGATCCTGATCGTGGTCGTCGTCGGCATCGCCGTGTTCCGCGACGTCCTGACCGAGAGCCCCGACTGGCAGATGGGCGACTGGGGCCCGCAGCGCGCGGTGCTCGCCCACGTCATGCCGGCGATGCCCGGGCTCGATCCGCCCGTGTGGAACCACGCGGTCGGCACCGGCGACGCGCCGCTCGAGCTGTACCCGGCGTTCGCCTACCTCGTCACCGGCCACCTCGCCGCGCTGTTCGGGCTCGACCTGCCGCTGGCGCTGATGATCGTCGCCGTGATCGTCTACCTGGCGATCGCCGCCGCGACCACGGCGATCGCGCTGCGGGTCGCGCCGGCGCCGATCGCGCTGCTGATCGGCGTCCTGACCCTGGTCGACAGCGGCGCGGTCGCGCACGGCGGCACGGTCGGGCTGTTCCGCTGGGCGCTGCTGCACAGCGCGATGGCGCTGGCGTGCTCGGTGATCGCCGCGGTCGGCGTGCTCGAGGCGCTGGCCCGGCCGCGGCTGGCCGCGTCGCTCGCGATCTGGCTGGCGACCGCCGCCGCGACCATCGCGCACCCCGCGGGGCTGATCTCGGCCGCGGCGAGCCTGGCCGCGCTCGGCGTGGTCGCGCTGCTGGCGTCCGACGTCCCGGCGCGGCGCGCGCTGATCGCCATGCTGCACGTCGGCCTCGGCGTCGCGCTCGGCGCCATCGTGTGGATGCCGCTCGCCGCGCGGATCCTCGCCTACGGCCAGCACTTCCCCAACCCGCTGCACGCGCCGGCCCGGCTGCTCGAGGATCTGCTGATGTTCCCGTCGCCGGTGACGGCGTTCGCCGCGCTCGAGT
>DASWOO010000513.1:0-3551 GCA_036404335.1 Kofleriaceae bacterium | reverse complement strand
CCGGGTTCGCCGGCGTGCAGATCCACGCCGCGCACGGCTACCTGATCTCGCAGTTCCTCTCGCCGCTGGCGAACCTGCGCGACGACGCGTGGGGCGGCGATCCGGTCCGGCGCAGCAGGTTCCTGCTCGAGGTCGTGCGCGCGGTGCGCGCCGCGGTCGGGCCGGCGTTCCCGGTCGGGCTCAAGCTCAACTCCGCCGACTTCCAGCGCGGCGGGTTCACGCTCGACGACGCAATGGGCGTGATCCGCGCGCTCGATGGCGCCGGCGTCGATCTGCTCGAGGTCTCGGGCGGCAACTACGAGAGCCCGGCGATGGCGGGCTCGGGCGAGGTCGCGCGCAAGCAGCGCGCGTCGTCGCGCTACCGCGAGGCCTACTTCCTCGACTACGCCAAGCAGATCCGCGCGGTCACCAAGCTGCCGATCCTGCTCACCGGCGGCATGCGCAGCCGCCAGGTCATGGAGGAGGCGCTGGCCTCGGGCGCGACCGACGTGATCGGCGTGGCCCGGCCGATGGCGCACACCCCGGACCTGCCGGCGCGGCTGCTCGACGGCACGCTCGCCGCCGCGCCGGTGGTCAAGCTGCGCAGCCGGATCCGCATGGTCGACGACACCGTGCAGATCATGTGGTTCCAGCAGCAGATCATCGCGATGTCGCAGGGCCGCGATCCCGATCCGTCGCTCGGCGTGTGGACCGCGTTCTGGCGCGGCGTGCGCGAGATGCTGCCGTTCGGCGGCGGGTCGTCGCGCACGGCGTCGGCCACGCTGGCGGAAAAAGCGGGCTAGGTGACCGACGAGCTCAGCAAGGGCGAGCGCTCGCGCAAGAAGCTGGTCGACGCGACCGCGTCGCTGCTCCGGCGGCAGGGGTTCCATGCCACCGGCCTGTCGCAGATCGTCGCCGAGAGTGGCGCGCCGCGCGGCTCGCTGTACTTCTACTTCCCCGGCGGCAAGGACGACCTGGCGATCGCCGCGCTCGGCGCGAGCAGCGACGCCTGGCGCGCGCAGATCCTCGCGGCGCTCGCGGCCGCGACCGACCTCGGCGCCGCGATCGACGCGCTGATCGACGTGCTCGCCGGCGAGCTCGAGGCCTCGGGCTGGGTCAACGGCTGCCCGGTCGCGACCGTGGCGCTCGAGTCGCCCTCGGAGCCGGTGCGCGCGATGATCGCCGAGCACTTAGCGCAGTGGCAGGCGATCGCGCGCCAGCTGCTGACCTCGTTCGGCGTCGCGGACGAGGTCGCGGCCGAGCTCGCCCTGGTCGCGCTGTCGGCGATCGAGGGCGGGCTGTTGCTGGCGCGGGTCCAGCACAGCCGCGCGCCGCTGCTCGCGGTCGGCCGCGCGCTGCGGGCGATGATCGAGCCGCTCGCGGCCAAAAAGCCGAAGAAGCGCTGATCGGCACGGATCCCGTGACGGATCGCGGGCGCGCCCGCCATTGACCGGGCATGACCTGGTCCCGCGCCTGCGGCGCATTGCTCGTGCTCGCGTTCGCCGGCTGCCCCGATCGCAGCATCTCCCAGCTCGACAGCGTGCCGTCGGCGGTGACGACCAAGGACATCCCGGTCACCGCGGATCTCGATGTCCTGTTCGTGATCGACAACTCGACGTCGACCCACGACAAGCAGCAGGCGTTCGCCGACAACTTCGGCCGGTTCGTCGACGCGCTGAACGCGTTCCCGACCGGGCGGCCCAACCTGCACCTCGGCGTCATCACCACCAGCGTCGACATCGGGACCGACCTCAACGATCCGGCCCTCACGTCGGCGGCGTGCCACCCGCTGCCCGGCCAGGACGGCCTGCTGCAGAACCGCGCGAGCGAGCCCACGAACCAGTGCGGCCAGCCGACGACCGATCGCTACCTGTCGGACGTCGCGGTCGCCGGCAGCGACGCGCGCGCGACCAACTACCAGGGCACGCTGTCGGACGCCCTGGCGTGCATCGCCGACGTCGGCACCGCCGGCTGCGGCTTCGAGTCGCCGCTCGCCGCGATCCGCCGGGCGCTCGACGGCAGCCACCAGCCCGGCAACGCCGGGTTCCTGCGCAAGGGCGCGTTCCTCGCTGTCGTGATCCTGACCGACGAGGACGACTGCTCGACCTCGTCACCCAGCCTGTTCCGCCAGCCACCCGGCGCGGTCGGCGGCAACGATCTGCGGTGCTCGACCACCGCGTACGACTGCGACCAGGCGATCGCGACCGGCGCGCCCGGCATGTACACCGGCTGCAAGGTCCGGCGCGACGGCTTCCTCGACGACCCGGCGGACTACGTCCGGTTCCTGACCGGGCTCAAGGGCAGCGCCGGCGTGGCCGTGGCCGTGATCGCCGGCGACGCGGTGCCCGAGCTCGCGTTCGGCGCGATCGACCAGCCGTTCAAGCAGCCGCTCGCGCTGATGCCCAGCTGCAACACGACGATCCAGGGCAACTACCAGATCGCCCGGCCGGCCCTGCGCCTCGCCGACTTCGCGAGCGGGTTCGGCGCGCTCGGCCTGTTCCGCACGATCTGCCAGAGCGACTACCGCGGCGCGCTGGCCGACATCGGCGCGCTGCTGTTCCACGCGGTCAGCCCGTGCCTCGACGGCGCGATCGACCCGCGCGACGGCGCGACGGCCAACCCGGGCCTGCAGCCCGACTGCACCGTGACCGACCTCGACCCCGACGCGCCGAGCGACGAGCCGGTCGGCGCGCTGCTCCCCGCGTGCGCCATGGCCAGTGAAACCGTGCCCGATCCGGCCGGCGCCCGGCCGTGCTGGTGGGTCGCCCCGGCCGACGAGTGCGCCGCGACCGCAACCGGCCTCGCGCTGCACGTCGAGCGCGCCACCCTGCCCGCGCCCAACACCCGCACCCGGATCAGCTGCGCGGCCGAGTGACCCGTCGGACGCCGAGGCCGAGCGCGACGGCGCGGCCATCGTCGACGAGCATCGGCGCGAGCCCCGCCCGCGCGACCGCCTGGAGACGGCGGTGGCTCGGCGCCATGCCGTCGACCGCGAGCTCGGCGGCGAGCACGCCGCCTGCGACCGCGAGCGCGGTGAGGCCGGCGTGCCCCGCGCGGCCGTCGACGTACGCGCGGTAGCCATAGCCGGCGGCGAGCGCGCCGTCGAGCGCGACCTGCGCGCTCCGGTACGCGAGGCCGTGTGCGCCGTCTCCGTCGGCCCCGGGCAGGAACAGCTCGCCAGCGACCAGCGAGCCCACGGCGACCCACGTCGTCGACGCCGGCCAGCGGCGGTGCTCGGCGATCGTCGCCAGCCCGTGCATCGCGAGCGCGCCGTGCACGGCGCTGCCGATCCCGCCGACGACGAGCCCGGGCGTGTCGTCCGCGTGGAGCGCGATCTGGACGTAGACGGTGCCGATCGCGGCGTTGTACGCGAGCTCGCCGACCCCGTAGCCCGTGCTGCGGTCGGCCGCGACATCGTCGATCGCGAGCACGAGCGTCGGGACCGCGTCGCTCACGATCCCCGCGGCCTCGAACAAGGTCGCGATGCCGCTGACGTCGCTCGGCGCCGCCTCCGCCTTCGCGGCGAGCCCCATCAGGATGACCGACGTCGCGACCGCGATGCGCATGCGACG
>DASWOO010000512.1:0-2092 GCA_036404335.1 Kofleriaceae bacterium | reverse complement strand
CCGATCGAGTTCCAGCACCAGCACAAGGGCTGCCTGATCAACCAGCGCGAGATCGGCCGCGACTCGCAGTCGTTCAAGCGCGCGCTCAAGTACATCCTGCGCCAGGACCCCGACGTCGTGCTGATCGGCGAGATGCGCGACCTCGAGACCATCGAGGCGGCGCTGACCATCGCCGAGACCGGCCACCTGGCGTTCGGCACCCTGCACACCAACAACGCGATCCAGAGCATCAACCGGATCGTCGATGTGTTCCCCTCTCATACCCAGGGCCAGATCCGCCAGGTGTTATCGTTCGTGCTCGAAGGCGTGGTGACGCAGAATTTGCTGCCCAACGCCAACGGCGCCGGCCGGGTGCTGTGCTCCGAGGTCCTCGTGCCCAACGCGGCGGTGCGAAACTTGATCCGGGAGGATAAGCTGCACCAGATCTACTCGCAGATGCAGATCGGCCAATCGAAGTTCGGCATGCAGACGATGAATCAATCCTTGCTCGACCTGTACCTGCGCAAGATGGTCACGCTCGAAGACTGCCTCGGTCATTCCAGCGAAGTCGACGAGCTCAAGTCCATGATCCTCAACGCGGGCGGCTCGCTCGGCAACGTGCCGCCGCCCAGCAACCACCGACGCCTCCAGTAGATAGCGAAAGGCACCATGGCCAAATTTCAGTGGGAAGCCACGACCCGCGCCGGCGAGAAGAAGCGCGGGACCATGGAGGCGGAGACGTCGCAGCAGGTCGAGGCCCGGCTGCGCGGCGACGGCCTGACCATCGAGCGGGTGCGCAAGGAAGCCGTCGCGATCAACATCTCGCTGGGCTCGGGCGTCAGCGCCAAGGATCTCCAGATCTTCACCCGGCAGCTGGCGACGATGATCGACGCCGGCCTGCCGCTGGTGCAGTGCCTCGACATCCTCGCGAACCAGACCCCGAACAAGATCTTTGCCCGCGTGCTGGGCCAGGTCAAGAGCGCGGTCGAGCAGGGCGCGACGTTCTCCGACGCGCTCCGCAAGCACCCGCGGGTGTTCGACGACCTGTACGTCAACCTGGTCGCCGCCGGCGAGGTCGGCGGCATCCTCGATACGATCTTGAACCGGCTCGCGGTCTACATCGAGAAGGCCGTAAAGCTGGTCGGCCAGATCAAGAGCGCGCTGTTCTATCCGGTGGGCATCATGGTCGTCGCGATCGGCGTGATCGCGGTGATGCTGATCAAGGTCATCCCGACCTTCGAGAACATGTACAAGGAGATGGGCCACGCCGAGCTGCCCGGCGCGACCCGGTTCGTCATCAACATCTCGCACGGCTTCGTCAACAAGTGGTACCTGTACTTCGGCACCCTGTTCGGCGCGCTCGTCGGCGGGAGCGCGATGCGGCGCACCGATCGCGGCAAGGAGATCTTCGACCGCGTGCTGCTGCGGCTGCCGGTGATGGGCGGGACGCTGCGCAAGATTGTCGTCGCGCGGTTCACCCGGACGCTGGGCACGCTGCTGACCTCGGGCGTGCCGATCCTCGACGCGCTCGACATCTGCGCCCGGACCGCCGGCAACAAGGTCGTCGAGCAGGGCATCATGCGGGCGCGCGACAAGATCGCCGAGGGCCATGACATGGCCGGCCCGCTCGCCGACTCGAAGGTGTTCCCGACGATGGTCGTGCAGATGATCGGCGTCGGCGAGCAGACCGGCGCGATGGACCAGATGCTGCAAAAGATCGCCGACTTCTACGAGGAGGAGGTCGACTCCGCGGTCTCGGCGATGACCTCGCTGATCGAGCCGGTGATGATGGCGTTCCTCGGTGTCGTCGTCGGTGGCCTGATCATCGCGATGTACCTGCCGATCTTCAAGCTCGCCGGCAATATCCAGAGCTGACCCCGATATACTGCGGGGCGTGGCGACCCGCGAGGACTGGCAGCGACGGCTCGGGCCGCTCTATGGTGGCGCGGTGGCGCTGGTCCATTCGACGCCGTGGCGCTGGCCGGTCGAGGTCGGCGGCGAGCCGCGGGCCGGCGGCTGGCTGGTCGCGCTCGGCGTGCCGGTCGGCGCGGCGGCGTGGCTGGTCGCGGCGCTGGTCCAGGCGGCCGGGATCCCGGCGCTGATCGCCGCGCTG
>DASWOO010000511.1:0-5171 GCA_036404335.1 Kofleriaceae bacterium | reverse complement strand
GGTGTCGAGCTCGTCGATGTAGCTCGGCATGATCGGCACCTTGCCGCCGCCGCCCGGCGCGTCGAGCACCAGCTGCGGGATGCACATGCCGCTCATCCAGCCGCGCAGCCCGCGCCACAGCTCCATCGCGGTCTCGACCGGCGTGCGCAGGTGATCGGTGCCGATCACGGTGTCGCCCTGGAACAGGTAGTACGGCCGGACCCGCGACCGGACCAGGCCGCGCATCAGCGCGCGCAGCGAGCGCACCGACGAGTTGATCCCGCGCAGCAGCACGGTCTGGTTGCCGACCGGGATGCCCGCGTCGACCAGGCGCTCGCAGCCCGCGCGCGCCTCGGGCGTCAGCTCTTTTTCGTGGTTGAAGTGGGTGTTGATGAACAGCGGGTGGTGCTGGCGCAGCATCGCGGTCAGCTCGGCGTCGATCCGCATCGGGCAGACCACCGGCATCCGGGTGCCGATCCGGATGGTCTCGACGTGCGGGATCTGGCGCAGCCGGCCGAGCAGGTAGCCGAGCTTGCGGGTCGAGAGCAGCAGCGGGTCGCCGCCCGACATCAGCACGTCGCGGATCCGCGGGGTCCGGGCGATGTAGTCGAGGCCGGCCTCGAGGTCGGCGGTCGTCGGCGGATCATCGCCGCCGACCAGGCGCCGGCGGTTGCAGTGCCGGCAGTAGATGCCGCAGCGATCGACGACGAGGAACAGCACGCGGTCGGGGTACTTGTGGACGACCGACGGCGCCGGGTTGTGGCTGTCCTCGCCGAGCGGATCGTTCAGTTCCTCGTCGCGGATGTCGGCCTCGGCCGGGTGCGGGATCGCCTGCATGCGAATCGGGCAGCTGGCGTGCGCCGGATCCATCAGGCTGGCGTAGTACGGCGTGATGCCGATCCGGAACAGCCGCGCCGACGCGGCGAGCCCGGCGCGCTCCTCGGCCGACAGCGCGACGACCCGGCCGAGCTCGTCGGCCGTGGTCATCATGTGGGCGAGCTGCCAGCGCCAGTCGTGCCACTGCGCGTCGGTGACGTCCTCCCGACGCAGCGCCGGCGGCGCGGACGCCGCGGGCGCGACGGGAGCTAGGGGGAGGTGGACCACGGCGCGTGTGTAGCATGGGCCTGCCGGACGGCGCCGCTCAACCCGTCGGTCAGCGGCAGGGAATCCAGCTCGTCGAGCGCGACCCAGCGGGCGCTGCGGGCGTCGGTCGCGGCGGCGAGCGCGCCGCCGATCACGCGGGCGTGGTGGTCGAGGATCACGTAGTGGTAGGCGTCGGTGATCGCCTCGACGACGCAGGCGAGCGCGCCGACCTCGACGACGAGGCCGGTCTCCTCGCGGACCTCGCGGGCCACGCCTTGCGCGAGGGTCTCGCCCGGCTCGAGCTTGCCGCCGGGCACGCTCCACCGGCCGGCGGCGGGCGGATGGCCGCGCTCGACGAGCAGGACGCGGCCGCCGGCGTCGAAGATCATCGCGCCGACGCCGACGACGGGCACGGGCGTCATCGGCGCGGCCTGGGCTTGGCCGCGGGCTTGGGCTTGGCGGGCCTGGCCGCGGGCTTGGGCCTGGCCAGGGCCGCAGGCTTGGCGGCGGCCTTCGCGGCCGCGGCCTTGGCCGACTGCGCCCGCGTCGGCTTGCCCGGATCGCGGTGGACCCGCGGCGCCATGCGCTCGACCGGCAGCCCGGCGCTCGGACACAGCGGCGCCAGGGTGCAGTGCTCGCAGTCCGGCTTCTTGGCGTGGCACACCCGCCGGCCGTGCCAGATCAGCCGGTGCGCGAAGATCGACCACTGGTCGCGCGGCACTAGCTTCATCAGATCCTGCTCGATGTCGACCGGCTCGGCGTGCCTGGTCAGCTCGAGCCGCGCCGAGAGCCGCGTCACGTGGGTGTCGACGACGACGCCCTCGTTCTTGCCGAGCGCGCTGCCGAGCACGACGTTGGCGGTCTTGCGCGCCACGCCGGGCAGCTCGACGAGCTCGGCCATCGTGTCCGGGACCTTGCCGCCGTGGCGCTCGACCACCGCGCGCGCCATGCCGACGATCGACTTGGCCTTGTTGCGGTAGAACCCCGTCGAGAAGATCATCGGCTCGAGCTCGGCGGGTTCGGCCTTGGCCAGCGCCCGGGCGTCGGGATATTTCGCGAACAGCTTCGGCGTGACCGTGTTGATCATCTTGTCGGTCGACTGCGCGGCCAGGATGGTCGCCACCGTCAGCTGGTAGGGATTCTCGAAGTCGAGCTCGACCACCGCGTCGGGGTACGCCTCGGCGAGCCGCTCCGCGATCTCGTGCGTGCGCTGCGGCAGATTAAGATCCCGATTCTGGCCACGTGGCGGCTGCGCCCGTGTGCTATTCCGAGCACCAGATCCCATGCGGTTGCACCGTATCATTTTCTTCGCGGCGATCGTGACGGTCACCGTCGGCTGTGGTGTTTCGAAGAAGGACGTCAAGTCCGCGAAGTCCTCGCTGTACGACACCGACTTCGCCACCGTGTACGGCGCCGCGCTCGAGGCCACGCGCGACAGCTATCCCAACCTCGAGGACGCGCCCGGCCGCGGCGCGATCAAGACCCAGTGGCACCAGGTGTCGTCCGCCAGCAATGGCGACGACCCGACGCGCAACAAGGTCGTCGGCGCCTCGGCGGCCTCGGCGAGCCAGGCGTCCGCCGGCATGCCGACCCGGATGTCGATGAAGCGCCAGTTCATCCGGTTCGACATCTCGATCAACGGCGGCCGGCCGTGGCGGCTCAAGGTCGTCGGCCACGCCGCCGACTGGGAGCCGGGCGCGGCGCTGCCCAGCGAGCTGCACGGCGCGTCGCGGCCGCCGTGGCTCGAGGGCCGCACCGACGAGCTGCTCGTGGCGATCCACAACAAGATCAAGTCGTTCGCCGTGCCGATGAAGGAAGGAACGACGGCCGACGACGACGGCGACCGCGATCCGAAGAAGTCGGATCCGTCGGTCTATAAGGACGTGCCGCCCGACGCCGCCAAGCGCCTGGCGTCGCTCAAGGACGCGATCGCCGCGCGCGACTATCCGGCGCTGCGCGGCCAGCTCGCCGACGACGTGCTGTGGTCGCTCGGCGGCGGCGCGGGCGCGGACGGCGCGATCGCGATGTGGCAGGCCGATCCGGCGACCCTGGACGAGATGACCAAGGTGCTGCTGGGCGCGTGCGGCGGCGACAGCAAGCGGGTGTCGTGCCCGGCGGGCCCGCCGGCAGCCGGCGAGTTCCAGCTGGTGATCGAGCCGCGCGTCGATCGCTGGCGCGTCACGTCGTTCGTCAAGGCCGAGTAGCCAGCGCTTGGCACGTGGCGTGCTGAGCTGGCTCAGCATGTCGCTTGGCATTGCCGCAATCGAAGGTGATCCGGTCGCTTCCGCCGCCGCCGCGGCGCTCCACCACGCCAGCGACGATGCGCCCGGCTTGCGCAGGATGAAGCGCGGCACGAAGTTTCGCTACCTTGACCAGCGCGGCGCGGCCGTGCGCGAGGCCGCCACACTGGAGCGGATTCGCGCGCTGGCCATCCCGCCGGCGTGGACCGAGGTCTGGATCGCCGCCGACGCCAACGGCCATATCCAGGCGACCGGCCGCGACGCCAAGGGCCGCAAGCAGTACCGCTATCACGACAAGTGGCGCGACGTGCGCGACGCCGCGAAGTACCACCGCCTGGTCGCGTTCTGCGACGCGCTGCCCAAGCTGCGCGCGATGGTCGAGCGCGACCTGGCGTGCAGCTGCCTGTGCAAGACCAAGGTCGTCGCCACCGTGGTCGCGCTGATGGAGCGCGCCCAGCTGCGCGTCGGCAACGAGGAGTACGCCCGCCAGAACGGCTCGTACGGCGCGACGACCCTGCGCAGCCGGCACGTCCGGATCCACGGCAACACGCTCGAGCTGTCGTACCGCGGCAAGAGCGGCGTGGCCCGCAAGGTCAAGATCAACGACCGCAAGCTGACCCGCATCGTGCGGAGCTGCCGCGAGCTGCCCGGCCAGCGGCTGTTCCAGTACGTCGACGGCGACGCGGTCCATCCGATCTCGTCGAACGACGTCAACGACTACCTGCACCAGGCGACCGGCGGGCCGTTCACCGCCAAGGACTACCGGACCTGGGCGGCGACGCTCGCCGCCGCGTGGCTGCTGTGCGCGCAGGAGGCGCCGGGCACTCAGCGCGACTGCAAGCGCTGCGTCAAGCAGGTGATCGACGCCGTCGCCCAGCAGCTCGGTCACACCCCGGCGATCTGCCGCGCGTCGTACATCCACCCGCGGATCGTCGACGACTTCGGCGCCAAGAAGCTCGGCGTGCTGGCCCGCCAGCTCAAGCGCCGCTGCAAGATCGACGCGGGCGACGTCCCCGCCGCGGTCGCGCTCGAGACCCTGCGGGCGATCGAGCCGGCGGTCGCGCGCTACCTCGACACCGCGCTCCGCGCCCGCAAGCGGGTCTAAGCTCTCGATCAGGCCTTCTCGATCGCGATCAGGCAGTTCGAGTCGGGCAGCTCGGTCGGTCGGCCGTGCTCGTCGAGCAGCGCGATCCGATCGCGCAGGTGCCGCGCGTAGCCGGGCTGGAGGTACGAGCGCAGCGCCGGCGGCAGCGCGAGGACCCGCGCGCGCTCGCCGCACCACGCGCGCAGGTGCGCGACGTAGTCATCGTAGGTCATCACGCCGTAGAGCTCGCGCACCTCGTACGGGAAGCTGGCGGGGCCCCAGACATAGGTATAGAGGAACTCCATCGCGTCGGCGGTCGACAGCTCGACGGTGCGAACGTCACCCGGGACCTCGCGATGGCGGATCGCCCGGCCCTCGAACTGCGCGACGTACAGATCGAACGCCGGGCCGGCGTCGGCGGCCAGGAGCTGCAGCCGGCGCGTGCCGGGCGGCGGCATCACGCCGTCGCGGATCACCAGCCGGCCGCCGGGCGCGAGCGCCTCGAACGCGGCGCGGACGACGCGCTCGATCGACGCGAGCTGGAACCGCGGCTCGGTGTACGAGTAGACCTCGTGGAGGATCGAGCAGCACACGACGCCGTGGACCGGCCCGGGCACCAGCTGCGCGAGCTGCTCGGCGCCGCCGTGGACGACCCGCCAGCGCCGGCCGCCGTCGTGCGCGCGGCGGGCGAGGGCATCGACGACCTCGCGCGAGAGCTCGACGCCGATGATCTCGGCGTCTGGGAACCGGTGCTCGAGCAGGTCGAGCACCACGCCGCCGCCGGG
>DASWOO010000510.1:0-9543 GCA_036404335.1 Kofleriaceae bacterium | reverse complement strand
GGGTGACCTCGGCCCGCGCCGCGTCGCGCTCGCCCGGATCATCGGCGGCGGCGGCGAAGTCGGCCCACGCCTCGGCCGCGCGCTCGTTCTGGCCGGCGAGCGTCCACAAGGTCGCGAGCTGCTTGGCCTCGGGCCCGGCCGCGCCGCGCGCGACGACCAGCGCTTGATACAGCGGGATCGCCTTGGCCCAGTCGCGCGCCTTGACCGCGCGCTGCGCCGGGCCGACGAGAAATTCGGACAGCTGGGCCCGCGACTTCTCGGTGCCGACCGTCTGGTACAGCGGCGCGGACCGGTCTTTATCTTTATCTCGGTCTCGGTCGGCGCGCGCGTGGCCCGAGGTGAACGTTGTCACAGCGGTCACTGCGATCAGGGCGACGGTAACTGTCGCACCAGCTCGTACCCTCACGTTGCGAGCGTAGCACGGCCCACCAGTCTTACGGTCAGGTGTGTTGTACCCACTGTGATAGTTTGTTCGCGGCCTGGCTCGCTAGGGCCATGGCGGGCGTCGTGGGTACAAACGCCTGGCGCGCATGCACGTCGTCATCCTCGAACGCAACAAGCTCGTGAGTCGCAAGGTCGCGCGGTTGTTCACCGCGACCGGCGCGACGGTGACCACGATCGAAGATCCCGAGGCGCTCGCCGGCGCGCTCGGCGCCGAACCCGACGCGGCCGACGTGGTCTGCGCCGACGCGTTCGACGGCGACGTCATCGCCGAGCGGATCCGCGCCCGGCCGGGGCTGCGCGGCGTGCTGTGGACCGCCGAGCCGCTGCGCCGCTCGCTGCGCTACCTGGTCGAGAGCCAGACGATCAACCACGTGCTCGGCCGCAAGGACTTCGAGTCGCCGCCGCGGCCGTGGGAGCTGACGATGATCGCGCGCCGGCTGCAGGGCGTGCCGGCCCCGGCGTTCGGCGCGTTCTTCGACTGGGGGTTCAGCGCGCTCGAGCTCGAGGTCCGGACCACGGCCGATCGCGACACCGCGTCGGCGCGGATCGAGGCGTTCGTGGCCGCGCTGCAGGTGCCCAAGCGGATCGCCGAGATGTTCGGCGAGCTCAGCCACGAGCTGATCATGAACGCGATGTATGACGCGCCGGTCGACGCCCAGGGCCGCGCCAAGTACGCCGCCGACCGCAAGGCCGCGATCTCGCTCGCCGACCACGAGCGGCCGGCGATCCGGGTCGGCACCGACGGCACGCGGCTCGCGCTGCAGGTCGTCGATCCGTTCGGCCGGCTCGAGCGCCGCCATGTGTTCGACGGCCTGGCCCGCGGCCTGGCGGGCGAGATGGATCAGTCGCACGGCGGCGCGGGCCTGGGGATGATGGTGTGCCACAATGCCTCGAGCGCGATGTTCTTCGACGTGGCACCGAACCGTCACACCGAGGTGACCGCGCTGTTCGAGCTCGACATGAACCTCCGCGAGTTCCGGACCCAGGCGAAGTCGTTGCACTTCTGGAGACATTAGATGCAAGCAGTCGATCGCCCCATCGCCCGCCCGTCCCAGCCGGTCATCCCCGACGGCAACGTGCCCAAGCTCGTGATCGAGAAGTTCGCCGACGGCGACGTCGCGTGCCTCAAGTTCAGCGGCATGATCGACGAGTCGTTCGAGGGCAAGAAGCTCGGCATGACCGCGGGCACCGACACCCTGGTGCTCGACCTCGGCGGCGTGAAGAAGATCAGCTCGTTCGGCATCCGCGAGTGGGTCGACTTCGTGACCACGGTCGCCAAGTCGACGCGCCAGCTGATCCTGATCGAGTGCTCGCCCAAGGTCGTCGACCAGCTCAACATGGTCGCCAACTTCGCGGGCGGGGGCCGGGTGTTCAGCTTCTACGCGCCGTACCGCTGTGACTACTGCGACTCCGAGCAGCGCGTGCTGCTCCAGGTCGACCGCGATCACGAGATCATCAAGTCGATGAAGCTCGGCGAGCGGCCGTGCTCGTCGTGCAACGAGCCGATGTACTTCGACGAGGACGGCTCGACGTTCTTCTCGTACCTCGCCGGCCAGGACAAGTTCCAGCTCGAGCCGCCGGTCGAGGCGTTCCTCGCCAGCAAGCTCAACTACGCGGTCGCCGACCTCAACCGCAAGCTGCGGGTCGACAAGGTCATCGAGGGCCGCACGACCTACCTGCGGCTCAACGGCAACCTCGACGACACGTTCCCGCGCGACAAGCTCGCCGAGGGCCTCGAGGGCACGGTGATCGTCGACCTCGGCGCGATCGGCAAGATCGATCCGGTCGGCGCGATGATGTGGCGCGGGTTCATCGGCATGGTCGCGCCGTCCGCCGAGCAGGTCTACCTGGCGTCGGCGCCGCCGGTGTTCATCGAGAAGCTGTGCACCCGCGATGACCTGAACCCCAAGGTCCAGCTGCTCACGGTGCTGATGCCGTACACCTGCGCGAGCTGCGGCACGACCAGCGCGCACAACGTCGACGTCGGCGCGCACTACGACGTGCTCAAGTTCGCGACCGCGCCCGAGCTGCGGTGTCCGCAGTGCAAGCACGCGATGCAGTGCCATGCCGGCGAGGCGGTGATGACCCTGTTGCCGACGATGCCGCGGCCGACCGCGAGCGCCGATCTGGTGAAGTCGGTCGGCATCCTGCGCGAGCGCGCGCTGCAGGCCGGCGCCTCGGCGCGCAAGGCGGTGCGGGCGACCGGCACGCTGACCCAGCCGGGGCTGTCGCCGGTGGCGGCGGCGCGGTCGTCGCTGGTCGTGCCGATCCTCGCCGCGCTCGTCGCGATCGTGGTCGGGCTCGGCGGCTACCTGGTGTACCAGCGGATCTCGGCCAGGCCGGCGAGCGGGATCGGCGTGATCAGCGGCCGCAGCGCGCCCGCCCGGCCGGCGTGGATCACCGGCGACGCGCCGGCGGCGGCCGGCTGCGCCGACGCGGGCAAGGCGATCTCGTGCACCGGCGTGTCGTCGGTGGCCGCGCGCCAGGACGACGCCGAGGACGAGGCGGCCGACGCCGCGTTCGACGCGGTCGCCAACGCGCTCGCGGTGCGGATCGCCGACGCGAAGTGGAAGCAGGCGATCGTGCCGCTCTACGCCGCGGCGCGCGACGCCAAGCTCGCCGCGTTCGACCGCGACCCGAGCAACACCTCGGCGCGGCGCGACGTGCGCGAGGCCCGGCACGCCGTCGCCCAGGCGCTGCGCGCGACCGGCGGCGGCGCGGTGCCGGCGGCGCCGACCAGCCGCTACTGGGAGGAGTACCAGAACGCCGACGGCAAGCGGTACCTTGCGTTCGCGCAGGTCACGATCGGCGCGACCGAGCTGGCGCGGCTGATCGACGGCTACACCAAGCCGGCCGTGGCGCTGGGCGCGACCTCGGTCGGCATGTTCCCGCTGCTGGTGTGGCGCTACCCGCGGCTCGAGCGCGGCGCGGTGATCACCAGCCTGACCTCGGGGCCGCTGCAGGACGTCGGGCTGGCCGAGGGCTACGTCGTGCTCGGGGTCGACGGCCGCGAGGTCGGCGATGGCGCGGCGTTCGGCGCGATCGCGAGCGAGGAGTACGCCGGGCTGGTCGAGCGCGGCGGGACCCTGCGGCTCAAGGTCCAGGCGGCGGACGGCGCGCCGCGCGAGTTCTCGTCGGCGATCAAGTCGCCGCAGCACGATCCGGCGGTGCCGGTGGCGCCGGCGCCGGGCAACGGCGGTCATCGGCCGGGGGCGGGCGCGGGCGCGCCGGGCCAGCCGGGCAGCAACATCAATGTCTGGGACAAGTACGGCGGGGGCAAGGGCGCGGGGCGAGACGATCCCACGCAGTGACGCGCCGACATTGTCGCCGGAAGAACACATCGGACGGCGTTCAGGATTCTGCTAGCGTCCTGCCCACGCTGCGATCTCGTGGTGGGGATCGCGACGAGGCTCGATGGGAATCTTCTCGCGTCTGTTTCAACGTGGCCAGGATGGCAACCCGACCGACGCCCCCGCGGGCGGCGACGGGGAGGCCGTGCCGCAGGCCGAGACCGGGTCCGCCAGCGGCGCGGTGACGGCGCCGTCGGGCGCCGCGCGCGAGGCGAGCGTGCCGGTGCCCGCGCCCGCGCCGCTGCCGGCGCCCGCGGCCGAGCCGCCGCCGAGCGGGCCCGGGTTGCCCGGGCTGACGCCGGCGTTCGCCGGGGCGGGCGGGGCAGGGGCGATGCCGATGCCGTCCGACGCGCAGCGCTCGATCTGGGACTGGCCCGGGCCGATGCCGGGGCCGCGCCGCGACCGGCCGTCGTCGCAGCCGCCGTCGACCACGACGACCCTGGCGGGCACCGGCGCGCTGCCGGCGCCGGGGCAGGGCCAGGGCCAAGGCCAGGCGCCGGGCCATGACCCGGGCGAGGCCCGGCCGGCGCGCGGCGGCAGCTTGCCGAGCGTGCCGCGCGGCGAGCCGGGGACGGCCCCAGCGGCGTCGGGGCTCGCGGCCGACAAGGGGCGCGATCCGACGATGGTGGTGTCGCCGCCACCGGCGCCCGCGCCTGCGGCGCCCGCGCGCGGCAAGAAGGGCCCGCCGTCGCCGCCGCCCGGCGCGCCGTCGTCGAGCGCGGCGTCCGGCTCCGGCCCGACGCCCAAGCCCGCGCCGGCCAGCGCGCCGATCCCGTCGGTGCCATCGGTCCCGGGGGCGGCGTTGAGTCCGGCGGCCAGCTCGGCGCCTGCGCCGAGCGCGCCGGCGCCGAGCCTGCCCGCGCCCACGCCCACCGGCGCGCCCACGTCCGCCGCCGTCGCACCGCCGGCGCCCGCCGCGGCGGCGCCGATCGCCGCGCCGGCGCCGCCGATCATCCCGCCGAGCGTGCCGCCCAGCGTGCCGCCGGCCTCGGAGCGCCCGGCGCGCCGCGCGCACTCCGACTCGGTCTCGGCCGCGTTCGACCAGGCGTTCGCCGCCAGCGCGGTCAGCAGCGACGACGGGATCTCGACCGAGGAGGACCTCGCCGAGGTCCGCAGCGTGTTCAACGACGTCGCCGCGGTCCACGTCGCCCAGGTCCGCGACGTCATGCTCGAGCTGCGCTACGGCGAGGCCCAGCCGTCGTGGATCGAGTCGACCCAGCCCGCGCTGCGCTCGCTGCGCGCGATGGCCGGCGCGATGGAGCTCGACGACCTCGTCGCCGCGCTCGACGAGTTCTGCGTCGCGGTCGACGCCGCGGTCAGCGGCCGCGCCCAGATCGACGACGCCGGCAAGGCCGCGCTGCTCGTGCGCTACCAGACCTTGATCGAGCTGATCCCGCAGGCGTTCGAGCTCGACGCCGAGCGCGACCGGCGCGAGCCGATCATCGTCGAGGCGCTGCTCCACCAGATCCCCGGCGTCGAGCGCCGCACGATCGAGAAGCTGTTCGCGGTCGGCCTGCACCGGCTCGACGCGCTGATGCGCGCCGCCGCCGACGAGATCGAGGTCGTCGCCGGCGTCCGGCTCGAGCTCGCCGAGGCGATCGTCGAGCAGTTCAAGGTCTACCGCACCGCCGCGAGCTCGGCGCTGTCCGCGCCCGATCCGCTCGCCGAGCGCCGCCAGCTCGGCGACCTGCTGATCATGATGAGCGTGGCCAACGACGAGTACGTCCACGCCGCGTCGAAGTGGACGGACGAGGCGCGCGCCAAGAAGCAGGAGGCGCGCAAGCAGCGCGAGCAGGCCTACCAGCGGATCAAGGTCGCGCTGGCCCGGCTCGGCGAGCGCGACCAGCTGGCCCGGCTCGAGAAGCTGCCGTTCGACGAGCGCATCGCCCAGCTCGACCGCTATCTGTCCGCCGCGGTCCCGTCTCGGTCACAACAGACAGGTAAGTGAGGAGCACAGATGGCAGGCCAGACACGCGACGAGATCCTCAAGCGGCTCCAGCGCGGTGAGAAGCTTGATCGCGCGGATCTCAAGGGCATCGATCTATCGCAGGCCAAGCTGGCCAAGGCCTCGCTCGAGCGCGCCGACCTCGACGGCGCCAACCTCGAGGGCGCCGATCTGTCGTCCGCGGCGCTGCGCCGCGCGAGCTTGCGCGAGGCGTACCTCGTCGGCGTCAACCTGACCGGCGCCAACCTCGAGAACGCCGATCTCGAGGGCGCCAAGCTCGAGCGCGCGGTGCTGGTCGGCGTCAACCTGACCCGCGCCAACCTCGAGGGCGCCGTGCTGACCGGCGCCAACCTGTCGGGCGCGGTGCTGAGCTACGCCCAGCTGACCGGCGCCAAGCTCGGTGGCGCGAACCTGACCGACGCGCAGCTGACCCACGCCGAGCTCGACGACGCGTACCTCGGCGGCATCAACGGCACCAGCGCGCGGTTCAGCAACGCCAGCCTCGCCGGCGCCAACCTCGAGGACGCCAACCTGCGCAACGCGGTGCTCGACGAGGCCGTGCTGCACCGCGCCCAGATCCGCAACGCGAATCTATCGAGCGCGTCGCTGGTCAAGACCAACTTCTCCGGCGCCGACCTGACCGGCTCCAACCTCGGCGGCGCGGATATCCGCCACGCCACGTTCGCGCGCGCGATCCTGACCGGCGCGCACCTGACCGGCGCCAAGGTCGCGGGCCTGGTCGGCACCGGCAGCCCGCTCGGCACGATCGACGTCACCTGGCTCGACCTGTCGCCCGCCGGCGACGGCAGCCAGCGGGTCGAGAACGGCGTCATCCCGTCGCTGCTCACCTCGGGCGCGATCACGCTCGCCGCCCCGGCGGCCGCCGCCGCCGGCACCGACGACGCCCGCCGGCGCTACTTCGGCCGCGGCGACGTGCTGCGCAACGCGACCCTGCAGTTCGACGGCGGCGCGCAGGTCGAGATCGACAGCCTGTTCCAGAACTGCGTGATCAACGTCGGCGTCGACACCGAGCTGGTGATCGGCCCGTCCGGCGTGCTGGCCGACTGCGAGATCGTCGGCGCCGGCTGCATCACCGTGCACGGCAAGTTCTTCGAGCGCGCGGCGCCCGGCATCGTCGGGCCGCGCAAGCTGATGGTCAGCGCCAAGGGCGCCGTGGTGTCGACGGTGTCCCAGCAGGCCGGGCTGACCGGCTTCGCGTTCGAGAGCGGCTGCCAGCTCCGCGTCAAGATCATCCCGCCTGCGGGCGGTCCTTCCAAGCCCGAGCCAAGGACGAGGTAATCCCCATGGTCGATAAGAATGCCGACAAGCACGGTCTCCCCACCGGCAAGCACACCCTCGTCGAGGAGGGCACCGAGTTCAAGGGCACGATGTCGTCGAACGTGCCGATCGTCGTGATGGGCAAGGTCGAGGGCGAGGTCGCCGGCCCGGTCATCCACATCACGCCGAGCGGCGTCGTCGCCGGCAACATCAAGGTCAAGCAGCTGCACTCGGCGGGCGAGCTCGCCGGCGAGGTCGAGGCCGACACCATCCAGATCTCGGGCCGCGTCCGCGACCGCACGGTGATCCGCGCCAGGTCGCTCGACGTCTCGCTCAACGTCCAGAAGGGCGGGATGCAGGTCGTGTTCGGCGAGTGCGAGCTGTCGATCGGCGACGAGCCCAACAAGGAGGCCGCGATCGCCGCGGCGACCGACGCCAAGCCGGCCGCCGCCGCCGAGCCCGCCAGGCCGGCCGGCCCGGGCGCACCCGCGCCCGCCGCGACCGCCGCGGCACCGGCCCCCGACGCCAAGGCCGACGCCAAGGCCGAGCCGGGCAAGCGCCCGCGCGCCGGCACGATGCCGCCGCCGGCCTGAGCTATCGCCCTCTGGGGCAGGTCGATTCGATCGCGCGGATGTGCTCGAAGTAGGGCGTCAGCGCCGCGTCGAGCTCGGCGTCGCGCTGGCCGAACGGATAGGCGAACGAGGTGATCGTGTAGCCGTCGGCCTGCATCGCCGCGAGCCCGGGCAGGATCTCGTCGGCGAGGTAGGCGTCGAGGCCGTGGGCCGTGACGTAGGTGACCGCCTCGAGGTGCGCCACGGTGTGGAACTCGACGTCGTGGCCGTCGGCCTCGAGGTCGTGGAGCTGCTGGTGCTCGTCGTCGGTCATGACCAGGTAGCGGGTGACGAAGAACGTGACCTTCGCGCCGTACTTGGCGAGCAGCGGCCGCATCGCCGTCCAGTCGGCCACCGAGTTATCGTCGAACGACAGCGCGAGGCTGCCGTGCGCGCCGCCCGTGCCGAGCGCGGCGTAGGTCACGAAGTCCATGCCGTGCGACGCGGCGAGCGAGATCACGCTCTCGACCTCGCTCAGCGCGATCGTCCGGCCCGGATCGTGGGCGTAGAGGTGCACCGTGCTGCCGTCGGCGTGCGCGCGCGACAGCGCGTCGTCGAGCTCGCCGGCGCCGACGGTGTAGCGATCGTCGATGCTCGACGCGCACAGCACGCGCGGCTGATCCACGCCCTGGTAGTAAACGTTGTCGTCGTCGACCAGCTGATGCGCGCACGCCGGTAGCCCGGCCCACGCCGCGATCCCGAACCACATTCCGCCACGCATGATCCGGTTCACAGTACGCAATAATCGGGCCGAACCGACAGTGAAGACATCGATAATCGGCTGCGCTACCGTCGGGCGCGTGCTGTTCCCGCTCCGGCTCGCGCTCGCCGCCTCGCTCGCCTCGCTCGTCGCCATCCCGGTCGCCGGCGCCGTGCCCCCGGCGGTGACCCGCGAGTTCCAGGACGGCGTCGATGCCTACCGCCTCGGCAAGTACGACGACGCCCGCGCCCACCTCGACAAGGCGGTCGCCGGCGACGCCAAGCTGCCCGGCCCGCATCGCTTCCTCGCGGCGGTCGCCAAGGCCCAGCACCGCTACCCCGATTGCATCACCGAGGCGCGCCGCGCGCTGCAGCTCAACCCGCGCTCGAGCGAGGCCGGCGAGACCCGCAAGCTGCACGACGACTGCCGCGCCGCCGACGGCCGCGCGGCGTTCCACGGCGAGCTCGGCGACGGCGCCGCGATCGCGGTGACGACCAACGTCCCCGGCGCGACCGTCCGCATCGCCGGCCTGCGCTACGGCGGCACGCCGGTCGAGCCCCGGCAGATCAAGCCCGGCACGCTGCAGGTCGAGCTCGACAAGCCCGGCTACAAGTCCGCCGTGGTCACGGTCGAGGCCCTGCCCGGGATCGTCACCGACATCACCGCGGACCTCGAGCCTCGGTAATCATCCGACGAGGCGTGCTCACCAGCGCGGACCGCGGCGCCGCCAACGCGTCGAGTCAACGCATGTGCGGGGTCATTGGCCTCGCTAACTAGCTTTTGCCTCACTTGTCGGTTTACGCTTTTTTCGCCGAGGGGATGCCAGGACACGTGCGTCGCGTAGCTCGATCGATCACCGCGTTTGCGGCCCTGACTGCCCCGCTGGCCGCCGGCTGCGTCGACGGGTTTCGCGGCGCCAATGTCCAGATCGACCTGTCGCCCGCGACCCCGGTCGAGGCCCACGTCGGCGCGGCGATGACCGGTACCGAGCTCCCCGCCAACTCGCACTTCACGCTGTACGGCATCCAGCAGGGCGCGATGGGCGACCAGCTGTTCGCGGTCCAGCAGTTCGAGGTCCACCGCATGGTCGACCCGACCTCGCCGTGCTTCATCGACGTCGGCGACCACGTGATGTATCCCGGCCTGCACGTCACGCAGTACGCCAAGCGGATCGAACAGGACCTGATGGTCACCGACCCGGCCAACCTGCCGCCG
>DASWOO010000509.1:0-8964 GCA_036404335.1 Kofleriaceae bacterium | reverse complement strand
GACGGCCTGGTCTCCGACGCCGGCGCGCTGGCCTGGACCCTGCGCGGCCGCTGGCAGTGCGGCCACTGCGGCCACCGGCCGGCCGCGTTCGGCTGGCGCTGCAGCCAGTGCCGGCGCTGGGGCACGCTGCGGATGGAGACCGGCCTCGAGCCGCCGCCGGCCCCGCCCCGCGAGCGCCGCGCCCTGCCGCGCCGCGCCGAAGGCTTGCTCGCCGCGGCGGCCGACCTGCCGGCCGCGACCCTCGACAACCCCGACGCCGAGCACGCCGGGGGCGGCCGCCGCTCGCTGCTCGGCCGGGTCGGCGGCTGGGTGTCGGGCAAGCTGCGCCGCGATCCGGAATAGCGCGCGCCGCCGCGATGTCCCATGCTGGAGGGGTGAAGGCAGCCATCGCGGGTGCGTTGTTGGTCCTGGGTAGCGTGGCCGGCGCGGCGCCCAAGCCGGCCCCACCGCCGCCCGTGTGGCTCGGCGTGTTCGATCCCAAGCTCGGCGCGCACCCGCCGTGGGACAACCCGCGGCGCACGCCGGTCGACCACGGCGGCGCGGTCCGGGTCCTGACCTCCGCCGACCGGCCGCCCGCGAGCGGCGACGTGATCGTCGTCCATCCGCTGCTGGGCAAGACCGCGGCCGGCAAGATCGAGGGCGGGGCGGTCGCGATTGCCGCGTTCGCCTACGACCAGCGCGACGGCGACGACGGCGTGGTCGTCGTGCCCGCCGGCACGCCGGTGGCGCTGGTCGCGCTGAGCAAGGCCGACGACGCGGCGATCCGCGCGACCCTGATGAAGGGCGAGGCGCTGGCCCACGTCAAGCGCGCGCTGGCCGAGCTCGAGGCCGCCGGCGTCGATCTCGACGGCGATGGCAAGGCCGACCTGGCAATGACCTACGGCTGCTCGGCGTGGTTCGACGGCTCGTGCCAGTCGCGAGGTCAGTTCGTGCTCACCCGCGCCGGCGCGCGCTGGGCCATCGTCGACTGACCGCGGGAATGTCTGCTATACCGGCGCGGTGTCGGTGCCCGAGCAGCCAGGTGACGTGACAGGGTCGGGGCCGCGGCCTGGCTCCGGGACTGGGCCAGGGCCTGGACCCGGGCCAGGACCCGGATCGATCACCCAGTCGATCACGCAACCGATGTCGCCCCAGGTCACGCCGCCGCTCACCCTGCCGCTCGCGCCGCGCAGCAAGAGCCAGACCTGGTTCGGCGAGAATACCGGCCCGCGGATCTTCGTCCGGCGCTGGGGCTTCCCGCTGTTCGTGCTCGTCGTGCTGATCCTCGGGCGCGACGTGCTGCTGCCGTTCGTGTTCGCCGGGCTCATCGCCTACATCCTCGAGCCGGTCGTGCGCTGGATGGCGGACCGGCCCGACGGCACGCGCCGGTTGCCGCGCGGCCTGGCGATCATCGGCTGCTACCTGGTGTTCATCGGCATGGTCGCCGGGTTCCTGCTGCTGCTCGTGCCGCGGCTGTCGTCCGAGGTCGCGCGGCTGGGCCGGGAAGTGCCCGGCCTGCTCAAGCAGGTCAACGAGGAGTGGACGCCCGAGGCCGCGCGCTGGCTCGAGGGCAAGGTCCCGTCGCTGGCCGCGGCCAAGCCGGCGCCCGACGAGCCGGTGTCGATCGTCGAGTCGCCGCTGCCGCCCAACACCGCGTTCACGGTCAAGCCGATCGCCGGCGGCGGCTACGCGCTGCAGATGATGCCGGGCGGCGTCGACATCAAGCCGCAGCCGGACGGCTCGTACCGGCTGCTGGCGCGCGAGGCGCGGACCGAGCCGATGACGCTCGAGGACCGGCTGCGGCAGTTCGTCAAAAGCTCGGGGTCGGGCCTGCAGTCGATGCTCAACGACGCCGTGCGGTTCGGCCAGGTCGTGATCGCCGGGTTCATCCGCGGCATCTTCCTGTTCTTCTTCACGCTGATGATCGGCGCGTTCCTGCTGATCGACCTCGAGAAGGTCCACCTGTTCCTGCGCAACCTGTTCCCGTCGCACGTCCGCGACGACTACGACATCGTGATCGCCGGCATCGACCGCGGGCTGTCCGGCGTGATCCGCGGCCAGCTGCTGATCTGCCTGATCAACGGCGCGCTGACCTACATCGGCCTGCTGGTGTTCGGCGTCAAGTACAGCCTGATCCTGGCGGTCGTCGCCGGGCTGATGAGCCTGATCCCGATCTTCGGATCGATCCTGTCGTCGGTGCCGATCGTGATCGTCGCGCTGGCGTCGGGCGAGCGGGGCATCGACGTGTTCCGCGGCATCGCGATGACCCTGTGGATCATCGGCATCCACTTCATCGAGGCCAACCTGCTCAACCCCAAGATCATCGGCACGGCGGCGAAGATCCACCCGGTGCTGGTGATCTTCTCGCTGTTCCTGGGCGAGCACGCGTTCGGCCTGGTCGGCGCGCTGCTCGCGGTGCCGGTCCTGTCGGCGACCTCGGTGCTCTTCATGTACTTCTATAAGAAGACCTGGCGAGACGCCCCGCCGCGGGGCGCGCGGACGACGACGGGGTCGTTGCCACGTCCTGCCGGTCCGTGATCGGGCGCTCGTTCTGACGTATTGAAGCGTGCGCGACGCGATGCTACCCCAAGGTATGTATCGGACGCGTGCGGTCCTGGCGCTGGCGGTGCTCGGGACCCTGGCCGGCGGGGTGTCGGCTCAGCCGGTGGATCCGTACGCCGCGCCGGCGCCGGCAGACCCGTATGCCCCGGCGCCTGGCCCGACCGGCGCGGACCCGAGCGGGATGCCCGATCGGATCGCCGCCGCGCTGATCGTGCGCGCCGACGAGCTCTACGAGCAGCGCGCGTTCCTCGACGCCAAGCAGCTCGCGGTCGAGGCGCTGGTCCAGAGCCCGCACGGCCCGGCGTCGGGCCGGGCACGCGCGATCATCCACGCGGTCAACGTCGAGCTCGGCATCCCCGAGGATCTGCCCAGGCCGCCCAAGTCACCCAAGCCGCCCAAGCCTGTCGACGAGGCGCCGCCCGAGCCCAGCAAGGAGCCGGCGAGCCCGGCCGAGGCTGGGCTACCCAGCGGCAAGCTCGCCAGCGCGGTCCACGGCGGGCTGTACGCCGGCCTGCTCGGCGCGATGATCGGCTCGCTGTTCTCGGATCACAGCCCGCAGAGCGGCGCGATCCCGATGGGCATCGCGCTCGGCGGTGCGGCCGCGGCGGCGTCGCCCTGGATCGTCGACCGGCTGGGCTGGACCGAGGCCCAGGTCCGCACGGTCGGCTCGGCCACGGTGTGGGGCGGCGCGGTCGGCGGGCTGCTCGCCGATCTGGCCAAGACCGAGGGCACCAGCGCGCGCGAGGTCCTGGTCGGCGCCGGGATCGGCGCGACCGTGGTCGGCGCCGCCGGCTACGGCCTGATGCGCAGCGCCGAGCTGACTCGCGGCGACATCGCGCTGGTCGACACCTTCGCCGGCATCGGCGCGGTCGGCGGCCTGACGCTCGGCATGCTGATGCAGCCGGCGCAGGGCGAGGCCTACTCGCTCAACGCGATGCTCGGCATCGCCGGCGGCGTCGCGATCGGCCTGATCGCCGCGCCGCAGACCAACACCACGCCGCGCCGGATGCTGCGGGTCGCCGGGCTGGCCGCGGCTGGCGGCGGCGCGCCGTTCCTACTGTACGCGGCGATCCACGATCGGAGCTCGACCGCCGACGAGCGGATCACCGGCCTTTTGTCCTCGGCGGGCCTGCTGGTCGGCGCGTACCTGGGCTTCCGCTGGACCGACGGCATGGACGACGGCCTCGACACCCTCGATGGCAAGCGGCACAAGGATCCCGACGACGCGCCGCTCGCGCTGGTCGGCCGCAGCTCGGCCGGCCGCTGGGGCATCGGCGGCCTGGGCCTTGCCCCGCTGTCGCCCCGGCTATCGACCCAGCCGGGCCTGGCGTTCCAGCTGGTCGGCGCGGCCTGGTAGCCGGGCGCAGCTACGGCCGGCGGACGCGGAACACCAGCGCACCGCCGAGCCGGACGTCCTCGTAGTCGGCAAAGCCGATGCGCTGCAGCCACGCGCGCAGCTCGCTGGGCTGGAACCGGCGGATGCCGGCGGCGCGCGCGGTCAGCCGGCCGAGCAGCGACGGCGCCTCGGCGAACGTCGAGCCGACGTAGTGGCCGCCCGGCTTGAGCACGCGGCGGATCTCGCGGAACACCAACTCGGGATCGTCGTAGGCGTGCAGCGCCCCGGCGTTGTTGACCCCGGCGAACACCCGATCGCCGAACGGCAGGGCGTGGGCATCGGCGCGGATCAGCACGACGTTGCTGTAGCCCGCGGTGCGCTGGGCCGCGACGTCGAGCATCGCGCGCGACAGGTCGAGGCCGACGATCAGCGCGCCCGGCGCCGACGCCGCGAGCGCGCGGGCGAACGCGCCGGGGCCGCACGACAGGTCGAGCCACGGCCCGGTGCGGTCGTCGAGCCCGAGGCCGTGCTTGTGGATGAACAGCTCGCCGGACAGCCCGCCGACCGACGCGCCGGCCCCGCGCCCGGCGAGCAAGCGCACGAACGACGGCCGCCAGAACCGGTCGTAGAGCCGGGCGATCAGCTCGCTCTCCATCAGCCGCTGCTCGGCGGTCGCGGTCGGCGCCTCGCCGGCGCTGGTGTCGATGAGATCGAGCACCCCGGGTACGGTCAACACCGGCTCGAGACCACACGATCGGCAACGCGGCCTACGTAGATCCTTGAACGGTGCGTCGGCGCGGCAGCGCGGACACGCCAGGATGGGCAGAACAGCAGGATCCACGACGTACTTGTAACCGCGATTGACACGGTCGCGCCACGCAGTCACGCTCAAGGCCAGGTGGTTCGTCGTTTCAAAGTCGTGATCTGCCGCGGCCCGGAGTGCGGCGGTCGCCTCGGCTCGGCGGCGCTGCACGACGTGTGTCGCGACGCGCTCACCCAGCATGGGGCGACGGAGCACACCGATCTCACGTGGCAGAGCTGCTTCGGCCGCTGCACCCAGGGGCCGAACATCCTGGTGAGGGAGATCCTCCCCACGGCGCCGATGCCGACGCTCGGCAGCGGGTTTGCGACGATGCCCGGGGCGCGGGGTGCGACGGCTCTGTATAATCGCATGGACGCGGCGCGCGTCGAGCGCGTCGTCGCCGATCACATCGCGCGGGGTCAGATCGTTCGGGAGTACATCGAGCGACCCGGCATTCACCCGAATGACCCCTCTGTAGTAAGAACCAAGAGCGAGCCATGATGCGTACCTCCATCGCGATCTCCTTTTCCCTGGCGCTGGTCGCTGCCGCGGGCTGCAAGGAGAAGGTCGTCGAACCCGATCCGCAGACCAAGGCGGACCTCGACCAGTGCCTGAAGAACAAGGCCGACCAGGACAAGCTGGTCAAGGACGTCGAGGCCGACAACGCGCGCCTGCAGCGCGACAAGGCCGGCGGCGCCGCGATCACCGTCACGATCGAAGGCAACGCGCTGACCGTCAAGCCGGGCGCGCCCGGCGAGCAGCGGCCGATCGACGACGCCGCGGTGGCCGCGACGTCGAAGGAGTTCCTGAACGTCGTCGCGCGGTCGCGCGGCGACATCCAGCGCTGCTACGAGCGCGCGCTGAAGAACAACACCGGCCTGCAGGCCAAGACCGTGACGCTGTCGGTCTCGGCCAGCTTCGAGAAGTCGGGCCAGTTCCACGACGCCAGCTCGTCGCCGTCGCTGGGCGCGGCGTTCGACAGCTGCTTCCACAACCTGGCGGCCAAGTGGAGCCTGCCGACCAGCTCGCCGGCGATGACGTTCAAGGCGCAGGTGTCGCTGACGCCGTCGTGATCTGCGAGGCCGTCCCGTGACCAAGCTCAAGGAGCTCGAGAAGCGGCTCCGGGACGAGCCGGACAACCTCGGGCTACGCGTCGCCCTGGCCGGCGCGTTCGTCGAGGCCCACCGCCGCGACGATGCCGTCGAGCTGTATCGCTCGGTGGCGATCGCGTACCGCGAGCAGGGCAGGCTGCACCAGGCGATCGCGGTGTGCCGCAGCGTGCTCGAGCTGGCGCCCGGCGATGCGTCGTGCCACGCGCTGCTGGCGGCGATGGAGACGCCGGTGCCGCGCGCGCGGACCGAGCCGCCGCCGCCGGTGGCCAAGCCGCCGCCGGAGCCGCCGCCGCTGCTGCCGCCCGAGCCGGACGAGGACGAAAACGGCGACGACGACGACGACAGCGACGACGACGGCAGCGACGTCCAGCGGCTGTCGCTGGCCGATCTGCTGCCGGCCCGGCCGTCGCTCAGCGACATCACGCCGCTGCCCACGCCGGTGCCGTACGAGGTCGCCGAGCCGACGCTCCCGCCGAAGCTGGGCTATCGCGATCTGCCGCCGAGCATGCGCGAGCAGCTGCCCGACGAGCTGGCCCACGTCGCCGTGCTCGAGGGCCTCGCCGCCGCGGCGCACCGGATCTCGGCGTCGCTGCTCGCCGGCGTGCCGGCCGACGACGACCTGATCGAGGCGACCGAGGCCGGCGGCGACATCACGATCGCCAACGACCTCGACGACCGCGAGGACGACGCGCTGGTCCGCCCCGACCTCGACGCCGTGCCGCCGCCCGCGCCGGCCGATCCGCACGCCGCGCTCGACCGGCTCGGCACCCTGCGGCCGACGATCCCGCTGAGCCCGGCCGCGCGCCGCGCCGCGGGCATCTCGGAGACCGGCCCGCTCTTGCCCAAGCGGCCGTCGGTCAGCCGGATCCTGGCCGTCGACGACGAGAAGACCCAGCCGCGCGAGGTGCCGCGCCAGCTGCGCCCGGCGACCGTGCCCGGCGGCCCGGCGACCGACCCGCTCGACAGCGCGCTGCTCCGGGCGGTGCCGGCCGGCCACCGCGCCGCCGTGCTCGCCCGGTTCCACCCGCGGATCGCCGGCGTCGGCACGACCGTGATCCGCCGCGGCGAGTCCGGCCACGGCCTGGTGCTCGTGGTCCGCGGCCGGCTCGACGTCCACAGCGAGCGCGCCGACGGCGCCCGGGTCTCGCTCGAGGCGATCGGCGCCGGCGACTACATCGGCGAGATCAGCCTGCTCGCCCGCGCCCCGGCCCCGGCCTATGTCGTCGCCGCGGTCGACTGCGAGCTCCAGGTGCTCGCCGCCGACGAGCTCTACGAGCTGATCGCCGCGTTCCCCGCGCTGCGCGCCGAGGTCCGGACCACGGCGGAGCGCCGGATCCACCAGCACGATCAGCTGCTGCGGATGTGACCGCTCAGTACGTCGTGCTCTGCCACGGGAACAGGTACTGCAGCGGGATCGCGACGCGCGCGGCCCACGACGCCTCGTTGTGCGAGCCGCCCTGCGCGACGTAGAAGTCGAGATCCTTGCCCTGGACATAGCCATCGGCGAGCAGCGCCGTGTTCATCCGCTGGGTGTCGGGCAGGCCGTCGTTGCTGGTGCCGGCGTCGATGTAGAACTTGACCGCGGGGTGGTTGGTCGCCGCCTCGACCGTCGCGGGCAGCAGGTCGTTGTCCCACCAGAACGAGCTCGACAGCCCGGCCGCCTTGGAGAACACCGTCGGGTTATTGCGCGCCATGTAGAACGACAGCAGGCCGCCGAGCGAGCTGCCCATGATCGCGGTGTTGGCCGCGGTCGGCAGCGTGCGGTAGTGGCCATCGATGTACGGCTTGACCGTGTTGATCACGAACTGGCTGTAGGTATCCGCGCCGCCGCCGCCGTCCTGCGGGTCGCAGCACGGGGTGTACTCCCAGATCCGGTTGGCGTTGTTGTAGATGCCGACGACGATGACCTCGTCCATCTGGCCCGCGCCGACCAGGCGGTTGATGTTCTCGTCGACCTGCCACTCGGTGCCGAACGCCGAGGTCGCGGCGTTGAAGATGTTCTGGCCGTCGTGCATGTACAGCACGGGGTAGCGCTTGGCCGTGTTCTCGTTGTAGCTCGGCGGCAGGTACAGGATCAGCGTGCGGCTGTTGTTCAGCTGCGGCGAGTTGAAGTTGTTGATCTGCGTGAACGTGCCGGTCGCCGCGCCGAAGAACGGATAGATGTCGACGGTGGCGCCGCTCTTGATGTGGTAGTTCGCGCCGGTCGACCACGACGCGTCGTTGACCAGCGGCTTGATGTCGAGGTCGCCGGCGGTGTTGGCCCACGAGTAGGTCCACACGTTGCCGGTGCTCCACGTCGCGTCCTTGCCGAGCGTCCACGACAGGGGCGAGGCCGAGCCGCGGATCGTGATCCGATTGCCGTAGCCGGTGTCGTAATGCACCTTGACCGTGGTCGCCTCCGCCACCGTGGCGAAAAATAGCATCGCGATCCCGAGCACCCCAAGTCTGATCATCGAAGTCATCACGCGCAGATATCGTGGTTAGGGCCGTCCGACCAGCGACCGATCGCACATTCGATGGTGATGGCTGCCTCGGGCTGACGTACGCTCAAACCATGTCCGACGCGACGCTGAGCGAGCTGCGCGAGGCCCGCGCGATCGCGGTCCTGCGCACCCACGATCACGCCATCGCCCGCGACGCGCTCGCGGCCGCGGTGCGCGGCGGGTTCCGCGCGCTCGAGGTCACGCTGTCGACCCCCGGCGCCGTCGAGCTCATCGCCGAGCTGGCCGGGACCGACCTCGTGCTCGGCGCCGGCACCGTGCTCACCGTCGAGCAGGCCCGCGCGTCGGCCCGCGCCGGCGCCCGGTTCCTCGTCTCGCCGGTCTGCGACCCCGAGATCATCGCCGAGGCCGCGCGCCTCGGCTGCGTCGCGATCCCGGGCTGCGCCACGCCGACCGAGCTGTGGGCCGCCCACCGCGCCGGCGCCGCTCTGCAGAAGCTGTTCCCGATGCCCGCCGGCGGCCCGGCCTGGCTGCGCGCCGTGCTCGCCCCGATGCCGTTTTTGCGCGTCGTCCCGACCCACGGCGTCGACGTCGACAACGTCGCCGAATGGCTGGCCGCCGGCGCCTTCGCCGTGGGCTGCGTCAAGTCGCTGTTCGCCCCCGACGAGCTCGCCTCCCGCGACTACGACGCCGTCGAAGCCCGGGCGCGCGCCTTACTCGGCGCCGCGCGCG
>DASWOO010000508.1:0-5961 GCA_036404335.1 Kofleriaceae bacterium | reverse complement strand
AAGGTGAATGACAATTCCTCGACGTTGTGGTCAGCGATCGCCGAACCTTCGTACCACGCGCCGCTCAACCGGTCCGTGTTCGTCTTCGGTGGCCTCGGTCTCGGTGCGTCCCACGCCGCCGGTTCGGGCACCGGATTCGCCCTGTTGCCCCGCGTCGGAATGAACTTCATGGTTGGTCGTTCCGGTATCTTGTCTCCCGCAGTGACGTATGAATACATAACGTCACAGGACGATAGCGGTGCGCTGCTGATCAACTTCGGCTACACCGTCATGTGGTGAGTTGCGGTAGATTTCGGACGTCGGACGTGTCCGCGACCGTCCGCGCCGGTGAAAATTGCACTTGACGAGGGGATGGTCTACCGCTCAGGTAGGTCGATGAGCTTCGGACGAAATCCCCACGTCGCCAAGGCAGAGGCCGCCGAGCAAAAGGCCAGCGAGGCCAGCGACGCGAGCGCGTTCGAGCAAGCGTGGCGGGAAGCCGGCCGGCAATGGGAGCGGGCGGCCGAGCGAGAGAAGGATGCGAAGCGGCGCGCGCTGTACCTCGAGCGATGCGAGGCAGCGCGACTCACCGCCGACGCTCCGCAGCCCACACCCTAGCGCCTCGGTGTCCTCATCGCCGCGCGTCAGGACAGCCACGTGCGCAGCGTGTCGTAGACGGTGGCGGAGCCGAGCAGCTGGACGTGGCCGGTCGCGTACGCGATCGAGCGGTGAGCGTCGGGGAACCCGAGCGTGAGCGCCGGCGTGGCGTGGACGCCGAGCGCGCTGTCGACCGGGACCAGGCCGTCGCCGCGCAGGCGGGCGGCGGGCGCGGGCGACGCCGGGGCTTCGCGGGGCGTCGGGGCCGGTGCGGGCGACAGCGAGGCGGCGACCGCAAAGCAGCGGACGCCGGCCGGCAGCGGGAGCGGCGTGCGATCGTCGGCGCGGAGCTCGAAGCGGTCGCGCGCGTGCCAGTGCTCGTCGAGGACGTTGCCGAAGCGCAGGTCGGTGACCCCCGCGCTGCGGATCTTGCCGAGCCGGGCGAGCGGGGCGCTGTAGCGGCTGACCCCGAGCAGGACGTCGACCCAGTTGCCGGCGCGCTCGAGCGGGGCGCCGTGGTGCGGCGAGCCCAGCGTGATCAGGGCGCGGAGCCGCGCGCGCCACGCGTGAGCGGCGCCGGCGTGGCACGCGCTGCGCGCGACGAGCCCGCCCATGCTGTGGCAGAGGAGCACCAGCTCGTCGATCGGCACGGGCCACCCGGCGACGAGCTGCTCGAGCTGGTCCGCGAGCACCCGGCCGTTGGTCGAGATGTGCAGGCCCGAGTTGTACTGGACGTAGATCGGCGTGTAGCCCAGGTCGCGCGCGAGCGCCGCGCCATGATCGTGGCCGCCCTGCAGCCAGTGGCGGTCGGTCATCGACGAGCCATGCACGAGCACGAGCAGCTTGCCGCCCGGCGTGCCCTCGGGACGGAGCCGCATCTCGGTCGCGAGCGGATTGCCGGTCTCGTGCAGGTAATCGCCGAGCACGCCGTTGAGCACGGCGAGCACGGCGTCGCGCTCCGCGCCGGGCGTGCCAGCGCCGAACAGCGGCCCGAGCTGGCCGAGCGCCAGATCGATCCCCGCGCCGACGAGCGACGCCACGCCGCGCACCGCGCCATACGCGAGCCCGGTCGCCGCGCGCGCCGGGCCGGCCAGCGGCGCCCCCAGGCTCGCCGGCCCGCTCGCGATCACCTGGTGCATCGCCTCGACGAGCGCGGTCACGCCCCTGGTCGCCTCGACCGCGAGCCGGCTCGCGCCGCGAAGATCCTCGACGTGGCTGCGCGGCTTGTTCGGCACGCCCTACCGTAGCAGGGGCCGCTCAGGCGTCATCCGGCATCATCGGCAGGTCCTCGATCGCCCGGTCCGGCTCGGCGACCGCCGCCGCGAGCAGGGCGACATAGTGCGCCGCGAGCTGCTCCGCCATGGCCGGCTCGAACCGGCCCATCGCATAGTCCAGGCTCGCGACCACGTGGTCGTCGGTCTCGAGCAGATTGAGGTTGAGATACAGCCGATCGATCTCGAGGCTGCCGACGCGGCGCTCGACGCGGCAGCCGGGAAACACGGGCGGCGGCGCGCGCCGGACCAGGTTGAACGTCACCTGGAACAGCGGATCATGTTCGGCATGCCGGGTGAGCTCGAGCGCGCCCAGGAGCACGCCCAGGGGCACGTAGTGGCTGAACGCGGAGGTCGCGAAGTCCCGGACCTCGGCGAGCAGCGCCGCGAACGAGCTGCGCGGCGCGAGCCTGGCGCGCACCGGCACGTGATCCATGAAGCAGCCGACCACCTGCGACAGCGCATCGTCATGGCGATTGTGCACCGATGTCCCGACGACGATATCGCCGGCCTCGGTGTAGCGATGCAGCAGCGCGAAGAAGCCCGCCAGCACGACATGATAGAAGCTGGCGGCGCTGTCGCGCGCGCGCTCGCGCAGCCGGCGGACGAGCGCATCGTCGAGCTGGAAAGCGAGGTTGCCCGTCGCCTGCGAGCTCCCCGCGCTGAACAGCGGCAGCGCCTGCGGAGCGCCGGCCAAGGCCGCCTTCCAGAACTCGAGGTGGCTTGTCGCGGTACGCCGCCACAGCACATCATCGATCTGGTCCAGTGGCAGCGCGGGCAGCGCCGGCGCGGTGCTCGTCAGCTCGGCGCGATAGAGCTCGGCCAGATCGCGAAACACGATATCCGCGGACCAGCGGTCGATCAGGATATGTGGCACGGCGAGCACCAGGACATGCGCCTGCGGATCGAGCCGCACCAGCGTGGCCGAGAACGGCGGCCAGCACGCGAGGTCGAACCGGCGGAGCCGCGCGGCAAGGGCGAGCCGCGCGCACGCCGCCGCGCGCTGATCGGCCGGCAGGTCCGCGAGGTCGGCGCGCTCGACGGTCGCCGCCGGGCGAGGCGCGAGCCGCTGGACGACACCGCCCGCCTCGCCATGAAACGTGACCTGGAGGGCCGGGTGACGGGTCACGAGCCGCGCCCAGGCGCGCTCGAGCGCCGCGGGGTCGAGCGGCCCGTGCAGCACCAGCTCCTCGAGCGTGTTGCTGCGCCCGCCCATCTGCTCGACGAGCCACATCCGCGTCTGCACGTCGGACGTCGGGAACTGCCCGGTCCGCTCGGGCCGCGGCCGCAGCGCCTCTGGTTCCGGCGCGCCGAGCCGCCGATCGATCAGCGCCGCGAGCTCGGCCAGGCCGGCGTGCTGGAACAGCAGCGACGCGGGCAGGGTGGTGCCGAGCTGCGCGCTCACCTGGTTCAAGATCGTCAAGGCCGCGAGGGAGTCGCCGCCGAGCGCGAAGAAGTTGTCGGTGCGGCTGACGCGCGCGACCGACAGCCGCTCCTGCCAGATCCGGGCGAGCAGGCCCTCGGTCGACGACGACACTCCCGATCTCAGCAGATAGCGCTTGAGCTTGCCCGTGACCGTCCGCGGAAACTCGGCGACGAGCTCGAACGCCCGGGGGACTTTATGGCCCGCCAGCCGCGCGCGGCACGCCTCGAACAGCTCGCGCGACAGCTCGGGGTCCTGGCGCGGCGACCGGACGAACGCCGTCAGGACCGGCACGCCGGTGTCGTGGTCGACGACCGCGACGGCGACGTCGGTCACGTCGGGATGGGCGGCGATCGCCTGCTCGATCTCGCGCGGCGCGACCCAGTTGCCGCCGAGCTTCATGAGGTCGTCGAGGCGGCCCTCGTGATAGACGCGATCGTCGACGATCCGCGCGGTGTCGGCCGTGCGTACCCAGCCATCGACGAGCGTGCGCGCGGTCAGCTCGGGGCGGTTCCAGTAGCCCACGAACATGTGCGGCCCGCGGAGCCACAGCTCGCCGCGCTCGCCGATCACCGCGTGGCCATCGGCGTCGCGGACCTGCGCTTCGAACCCGCGCAGCGGACGCCCGACGCTGCCGGGCGTCATGTCGTCCAGCCGGTTGGACGCGACGTGGTACATGGCCTCCGTCGAGCCCAGGCTGTCGAGCAGCGGGATGCCGAACCGGGCCCGGAACCGCTCGAGCACATCGGGCCGGAGCACCTCGCCGCCCGAGATCGCCGCGCGCATCCGCGGGCCGGGGTTCGCCGCGGCGAGCCCGACGTAGCCGGCCCAGAACGACGCGACGCCGTAGAACAAGGTCGGCGCGTGGACATCGATCACCGCCTGCAGCGCGGCCGGGATCGCCGGCGCGGTGTTGACGATCACCGTGGCCCCCACCGCCGCGGGCACGAACACCGAGTTCCCGAGGCCGTACGAGAAATGCA
Organism: Kofleriaceae bacterium; assembly: GCA_036404335.1. Classification (GTDB taxonomy): domain Bacteria; phylum Myxococcota_A; class Polyangia; order Haliangiales; family Haliangiaceae; genus JABFXX01. The sequence continues at coordinate 1,708 of DASWOO010000508.1, read as the reverse complement.
TTCTCGACACCGACAGGATCACGTCACCGGGGCCCATCGCGAGCACCTGCCGGGCCTGGCCGTCCCGCGAGGCCCCGAGGTTGCCATGCGTGTGCATCACGCCCTTGGGCGTGCCCGTCGTGCCCGAGGTGTACAGCCAGAACGCGACGTCGCTCGCGCGGGTCGCGATCTCACCCGGCACGCCGGCGACGTCCGGCCAGGGAACCGCCCCCGCGATCGCCGTGGCCTCGGTCGCGATGCACAGCAGCTCGTCGAGCTTCGCCGCGGCGACGATGCGCTCGCTGCCCGGATCGAACACGATCGCCCGGGCCCGGCTATCGTCGACGACGACGCGCAGCTCGGCCGGCAGCAGCGCCGGCGAGATCGGTACGGCGACCAGGCCCGCGCGCATCGCGCCCCAGAAGCTGCACACGAATTCGATACAGTCCTTCGTGCAGATCAGGACGCGGTCGCCCGGCGCCAGCCCGCGCGCGAGCAGCCCGGCACCGAAGGCGCGCGCGCGCTCGACGACGACGCCGTACGAGACCGTATGACTCGCGGTGATCAGATAAGGATGATCGCGGCGCTCCGCGAGATTCCCCTCGAGCAGATCGACCGTGGCATTGTAGTGCCCAGCGTGCGGGGAATCCATATCTTCACACCACTGGCTGCACGATGGTCCTGTCGCGATCACGTGTCAACCCTGGCCGTGCGATGATGGCGCAGCCGATGATCGCCGCGCGTTGTGCTCACTCGCTCGTGGCCGCGCAAGCCGCGCGAACACCCGATGCGATCGCGGTGCGCGCGGACGCCGGCTGTCTGTCGTACCGGGAGCTCGACGAGGCATCGAACCGGATCGCGCACCACCTGCGGGCGCTCGGCGTCGGTCCCGAGGTGCTCGTCGCGCTGTGTCTCGAGCGCTCGCTCGAGCTGGTGCCCGTGATCCTGGGCGTGCTGAAGGCGGGCGGGGCCTACGTCCCGCTCGATCCGACGGATCCACCTGCGCGACTGCACGCGACGATCGCGGACTGCCAGCCGCGCGTCCTGCTCACCCAGGAGCGCTCGCGAGCCACGTTCGAGGCGCTGCCGATCACGGTGTGCGCGGTCGATGGACTGGCCCTGTTCGCGGCCGACAGCGCGGCGGCGCCGACCACGACCGTGGCGCCCGACAACCTGGCCTATGTCATCTACACGTCGGGATCGACGGGCACGCCCAAGGGCGTGATGTGCAGTCACGGGGCGCTCGCCGAGACCCTCGCGTGGGGCTGCCGCGCGTACGCGATCACGGCGGCCGATCGCATGGCGCTGAAGACGCCGTACACCTTCGACCCGTCGCTGCTCGAGCTGTTCTGGCCGCTGGTGTCGGGCGGGACGGTCGTCGTGGCCCGGCCGGACGGGCACAAGGATCCGCTGTACCTCGTCGAGCTGATCCGGACGCACGAGCTCACGCTCGCGCAGTTCGTGCCCTCGGCGCTGCGCGCGCTGCTCGAGCTCGAGCACGGCGTCGAGTCGCTGCGCTCGCTGCGGCGGGTGATCGTCGGCGGCGAGGCCCTGCCGCTCGAGCTCCACGATCGCTTGCTCGCGCGCCTGCCGTGCGAGCTGGTCAATCATTATGGCCCGACCGAGGCGACGATCGACGCCGCGGTGTGGCGGTGCCGGCCGGGGCGCGCGGTGGTGCCGATCGGCGGGCCGATCGCCGGCACGCGCCTCGAGGTCGTCGATCGCGAGC
>DASWOO010000507.1:0-2931 GCA_036404335.1 Kofleriaceae bacterium | reverse complement strand
CGGCCACTGCGACGAGACGTTCTTCCCGCCGAGCATGAACCAGAAGGGCCCCGCGGTGATCGACAGCCCGCTCGCCGGCCGGCAGATGGTCCGCCAGCTCCACAAGTACGGCGCGCAGGTCATCAAGATCTGCGCGACCGGGGGCGTGTTCTCGCACGGCGACACGCCGGGCGCCCAGCAGCTGACGCTCGACGAGATCACCGCGATCGTCGACGAGGCCCACATGGCCGGCATGAAGGTCGCCGCCCACGCCCACGGCGCGAGCGGCATCAAGGCAGCGCTGCGCGGCGGAGTCGACACCATCGAGCACGCCAGCCTGGTCGACGACGAAGGCATCCGGCTCGCGCTGCGCAAGGGCGCGTTCTTCGGCATGGACATCTACAACACCGATTACACGCAGGCCGAGGGCAAAGCCAACGGCGTGCTCGAGGACAACCTACAGAAGGATCGCGACATCGCGCTGATCCAGCGCCAGAACTTCCGCAAGGCGCTCAAGGCCGGCGTGAAGATGATCTTCTCGACCGACGCCGGGATCTACCCGCACGGCACGAACGCCAAGCAGCTCGCGGTCATGGTCCAGTGGGGCGCGACCCCGCTGCAGGCGATCCAGTCGGCGACGGTGATCGCCGCGTCGGCGCTCGGCCGCGGCGATGTCGGTCAGGTCGTGGCCGGCGCGTTCGGCGATCTGGTCGGCGTCGGCGGCGATCCGCTCAAGGACGTCACGCTCCTCGAGCACCCGGTGTTCGTGATGAAGGGCGGCGCCGCGATCAGGCGGCCGTAGGCTCGCGCACGGCGTCGGGCTCGAGGTCGCCGTGATCGACGCGGGTCACGGCGAGGTCCTCGCCACGACCGGTCAGATCGGGGTCAGCGTGAACTTGTAGAGGACGCGGGCGCCGTCGCCGGTCAGGGTCATCGTCGCGGTCTTGCGCCAGCCGGTGTCGAACGGCAGCGTGACCAGGCCGTTGCCGTCGTTGCCGATGTTGTCGTCGCCACCGCCGGTGAACACGGTGTCGCGGTCCCAGACGTCGGGGTGCAGCTTGATCGAGTGGCCGGACGACGGCGCGACGTCGAGCACGATCTCGGCGAGCGGCTGCTGGGCGTTGCCGATCGAGTTGCCGGCCTTGATGCTGATGTTGTGGTCCGAGTCGAGGCTCCACAGGGTCTGCGTGCTGGTGCCCTCGGCCTTGATCGTGCCGTACAGCTCGAGGTCACCGCCGGCGTCGCCGCCCGCGTCGTCGACCGTGATGCTGTCGAGCGTGACCCGGACCTTCTGCGACACGCGGTTGAAGGTCTTGACGTCATAGTCGGTGGTGAACGACATCCGCGCCGGCGAGTTGTCCTTGAGGTAGGACAGCTTGTAGGCGATCGCGGCGCCCGGCGACTGGCGCGAGTAGTTGCCGCCGGTCTTGATGAAGTTGATCAGCGAGTCGTAGCTGTCGATGCTCTGGACCGCGGTGCCGGCGTCGCCGCCGAGGATGAACGCGGTGATCTTGCTGTTGGAGATGATGTCCTTGTAGGTGACCGACGTGTTACCCGAGATGTCGATCCCGCCCGAGTACGCGAAGTCGAGCGCGGCGCCCATCTCCTCCGACGAGTACTGCGACTCGAACGTGAACACGACCATGCGGCCGTAGGTCACCGACGAGACGTAGGCCGGCGGGTGGGTCGGGTCCATCTTGCCCTGGACGTCGCCCAGCGTGACCTCGGGCGCGAACATCGAGCTCGGCGACTGGGGCGCATTGAGGTCGACCGTGTAGTAGGTCTGGGTGTAGCGGACGACGTAGCGCGACCGGATGTCCTGGTTGTTCCAGTTGAAGCTGGTCTTGAGGCTGGCGATGCCGAGGCCCCAGCTCGCCTGGACACCGAGCGCCATGTTGAGCTGCTGCTCGGAGTGGACTTCCTCGATCTCCGACGACAGGTTGGCCGCGGTCGAGCCGGTGATCTCGGCGTCCAGAATGCTGGACAGCGCGTCGCGGTACGAGCCCAGGCTCGAGTCGGCGACCTTGGCCTGCTTGGTCCCCGCGAGGTTCTCGAGGCTGACCGAGATGGTCTCCTCCGAGCGCGGCAGGACGATCTGGGTGAACAGGCCGGTCAGCACCGAGTCGGCGCTGACGATCGCGCCCGGGTACATCGAGTCGGAGTTGGCGGCGTAGGCCACGACCCGGTCGTACTGCTGGGTCTCGGTGACCTGCTGGGTCGTGCACTGATAGTCGCCTTCAGGCGCCGGCGCCGACGGGTCGCCCTCCGACACCGCGGCGGCGTCGACCGCCAGGTACGGCAGGCCGGCGATGTACTGGTCGATCTGGTCGGCCGGGGTCGCGCCGGGATCCGGCGTCTCCTTTGGCTGAGCGGACGAACAGGCAGTCAAGAGACCGACAAGCGGCAACCAGCGCGAGCGCGACATGGCGACCGCATTGAGCAAGGATCTAGCCAGTTCGTGAAACTCGGGGATCCAAGTGCTTGGATATGCTGGCAGCTGAAAATGGTCTGGCCAGTCGACTCCACTGGCCACCTCGCCGGCTAGTCCACCTGCCACCGACGACGGCGACGGCGGAAACTATCGGCGGAAATTATCGCCTAGTTCTCGTTATTCCGGCGCGCGGCGTCATCGCTGAGCCGGGTCAGCACCGACGGCGCGAATACCGACTCGGCGTCCTTGCCCTCGACCGTGGCGCGCGAGCCGGTGGGGCCCGGCATGTAGCGGTTGACGACTCCGAGGATCTCCTGCATCAGGCCGGGGAACACGCCGTGGACCAGGCTCAGCAACTTGGCCTGCGGCGAGATCGTGACCTCGGCATCGCCGCGCTAGAACGCGCGGATGATCTGATCGGCCGCCGACTCGGCGCTGATCGACGTCACTGGCAAGCTATCGCCGATCGTGAACCACGCGTACTCGGCCTGGTGGTTGCCCTTGAACAGGCCGTGGCGCGG
>DASWOO010000506.1:0-3832 GCA_036404335.1 Kofleriaceae bacterium | reverse complement strand
CGGGCTCGTCTGCGCCCCCGAACGCGCCAGCGGCGGCGGGCTCGTCTGCGCCCCCCCACGCGCCACGCCCGCCACCGGCGGCGGGCTCGTCTGCGTCCCCGCGCGCGCCACCGGCCGCGGGCTCGTCTGCGTCCCCGCGCGCGCCAGCGGCGGCGGGCTCGTCTGCGTCCCCGCGCGCGCGAGGCTCGCCAGCGGCGCGACCGGCGCCGAGGACGGCGGCCGCGTCGTCGGGATCGCCCGCACCGGCGCGGCGGCCGGCGGCCGGGACACCGGCGTCAGCACCGCCGGCACGATCGGCGGCGCCGGCACCAGCTCGGCGGGCGCCGGCGGCGGCGGCAGCGGCGCGGGCACCAGCTCGGCGGGCGCCGGCGGCGGCGGCAGCGGCGCGGGCACCAGCTCGGCGGGCGCCGGCGGCGCTGGCATCGCCATCGGCGCCATCGGCATCGTGTCCGTCACGGCGGGCAGCACCGGCATCGGCTGCTCGGTCGTCGGCGCCGCGTCGCTCGTCACCGCCATCGGCAGCGCCATCGGCAGCGGCATCGCCAGCGGCGGCGGCAGCGTCGCCGTCCCCGCGCGCGCCATCGCGGCCGGCTCGGCCGGGCCGAGCGGCGGCAGGTTCGTCGTCGGCGCGATCCGGCCGCCGGACAGGGTCACCGGCGCCGGCCGCGCGGTCGTCGGCGCGATCACCGGCGGCGGGCTGGTCGCCGACTGCGCCCGCGGCACCACCGGCGCCTGCGGCCGGGGCGGCAGCTGCACGCCCGTGCCCGGCGGCCGGTTGCGGCGCGGCGGCAGCGGCGGTAGCCGGCGCCCGCACGCCGCGCACGCCGCGACCTCGTCGGCGTTCTCGGCGCTGCAAAACGGACAGAACCGCACGTCAGGGGCTCGCTTGCGCGCGCTGGTACACGATCTCGCCGTCGACGATCGTGTAGTCGACCACGAGACCGAGCAGGCTGGCGTCCGCGGCCAGCGCGCCGCTGTACACCGTGATGTCCGCCGGCCGGCCGACCGCGAGCATGCCGCGCGTCGCCTCCGCGCCCTCGGCATACGCCGCGCCGCGCGTGAACGCATCGAGAGCCTCGGGCAGCGTCATCTTCTGCCGAGGATACCAACCTCCGGCCGGCGCGCCCGCGGCATCTTGCCGGTTGACCGCCGCGTACAGCCCCAGGATCGGCGACACTTGCTCGACCGGGAAGTCGCTGCCGGCCGCGACCGGGATGTGGTGGTCGAGCATCGTCCGCCAGGCGTAGGCGCCTTTGATCCGCTCGGGGCCGAGCCGGGCCTCGGCCCACGCCATGTCGCTGGTCGCGTGGGTCGGCTGCATCGACGCGATCGCGTGGGCCTCGACCATGCGCTGCACGTCCTTGGTCGCGATGATCTGCGTGTGCTCGATCCGCAGCCGATGGTCGCCCGGGTGCGCCCGCTCGGCGGCGAGGAACGCGTCGAGCACCGCGCCGACCGCGGCATCGCCGATCGCGTGGATCGCGACCTGCCAGCCGCCGGCGACCGCCGCCTCGACCAGCTGGCCGAGCCGCGCCGGCTCGGTCCGCCACAGGCCGACGTTGGCCGGGTCGTCGGTGTACGGCGCGTACAGCCGCGCCCCGCGCGAGCCGAGCGCGCCGTCGGCGAACAGCTTGACGCCGCGCAGCTCGAACCGGCCGACCGCCGGCCCCGGCGGGGTCGCCAGCCGCGCGGGATCGGCCGGCGAGGTCAGGAAGGCGTGGACCCGCAGCGGCAGCTGGTGCGCCGCCGCGAGCTGACGGTATGCCGCGGCCACGCCCTCATCGATGCCCATCTCGTGGACCGCGGTCAGCCCGGCCGCGACCGCGACCTTGGCCGCCGCGGTGATCCGCTGCGCGCGCAGCTCCGGCGACGCCGGCGGCGCGACCTGGAAGATCAGCTCCTCGGCATTGTCGATCAGCACGCCGGTCGGATCGCCGTGCGGATCGCGCACGATCTTGCCGCCGGCCGGATCCGGCGTCGCCCGGGTGATCTTCGCGACCGCGAGCGCGGCCGAGTTGACCCACAGCGCGTGGCCATCGATCCGCTCGAGCACGACCGGGCGATCGGCGACCGCCTGATCGAGCGACGCGCGGGTCGGGAACTGCTGGCCCGGCCACAGGTTCTGATCCCAGCCGCGGCCGATGATCCACGGCCCCGGCGCGCGGGTCCTCGCCGCGGACGTCACCGCCGCGACCGTCGCCGCCTCCGAGCCCAGCGCGCGCAGCGACACCGCCTCGAGGTCGGCGCCGAGCTCGTACAGGTGGCAGTGCGCGTCGATCAGCCCCGCCGACGCCGCCCGGCCGTGCAGGTCGATCGTCTTCGTCGCCGGCCCGGTCACCGCGCGCACGTCGTCGCCCAGGGCGATCACCCGGTCGCCGCGCCACGCGATCGCCCTGGCGCGCGGATGCGCGGGATCGCTGGTCCAGATGTCGCCGCCGACGAGCGCGACGTCCGCGACCTGACCGGGCGCCGGGACCTCGCCGGTCGGGACGGTCGCCGATCGCGCACCGCCGCAGCCGGCGACCAGGGCGCTAATCAGTGAGACCGATCGCGAGGTACATTTGGAAGTCACGGGCTTCGAGACCATACCCAAAATCCACGCCCAGGAGTGGGATCACGATCTGCTGAAGAAACAGCCGGGTCCCGACGCCAACCGAGTTCTTGAACGGCGACAGCGCCGAGTGATCGCCGATCGCGGCCTCGCTCAGGTAGTTGCGCTCGGTGTTGTTGGTGTTGCGAAACCCGGTGTAGCCCGAGTCGAAGAACGCCAGGCCGCGCACGCCCAGGCCCAGGACCGTGAACAGCGGCACCGAGTACTCGAGGTTGGCCGTCACGCTGAGATCGCCGCGGAACTCGCTGTTGAGGTAGCCGCGCATCGACGAGCCGCCCATCGTGAACTCCTGCTGGAACGGCAGGTCGTGGCCGTAGTGGAAGCCGCCGCGCGCGACGAAGTTGTGGCGCTCGAGCACCTGGACCGCGCGGTACAGCGACAGGTTGTAGATCCAGTAGTGGAAGTCCGAGCCCAGCGCCGGCACCGAGTACTCGACCGACGTCGAGTACTTGTAGCCGGTCTGCACGCCGAACCAGTCGGCGCGGCGGTCGAGGGTCAGGCTGATCTCGTTCGACACGTCCCAGCCTTCCTTGCCGGGCTTGGGCGGGTTGTTGATGTCGCTGCCCGGCGCGAGCTGGGTGGCGTCGGTGGTCAGCGCCGAGACGTCCTGGTAGTTGACGTGGGCGCCGCGCAGGCGCGCGTCGAGCTTGAGGCCGCGAAACAGCTCGACGCCGAGCTTGAAGCCGACGTTCAGGTAGTTCATCCGCGACTGGCGGACCGCGTCGGGCGTGTTGGTGTAGCTGGTCGGCGCCGCGTACTCGATCACGCGCGAGGTCTTCAAGTACGTGTCGAGCTGCGAGTAGAACCGGCTGCCGTGGATCGACGGCACGACCCAGGCGCCGATGAAGAACGAGTCACCGGTCGCGACCTGGCCGTAGAGCAGCAGCTTCTGGTTCTGGCCGAACAGGTTATTCTCACCGAACCCGACGCCGCCGCCGGTGTTGGTCGGCTCGTTGTAGAACGCCGGGGCGATCACCCACGAGTGCTTGTCCTTGACCATCAGGTGGACGCGCACGCCGTCGCTGTCGCACTTGGGCGTCGAGGTCGGGCCGCACGGCTCGGTGAAGCCGTCGACGTCGTTGAACAGCCCGCTGGTGACCAGGTACTTCTTGAGCTGGTCCATCATCTCGGGCGACCAGTCGTCGCCGACGCTGATCCGGGCGATCAGCTCGACGGTGGCCGACGTGGTCTTGGTGTTGCCCTCGACGACGATGTCGCGGA
>DASWOO010000505.1:0-6324 GCA_036404335.1 Kofleriaceae bacterium | reverse complement strand
GCGCCGCGCCCGTGATCATGTTCTTGATGTAGTCCGCGTGGCCCGGGCAGTCGACGTGCGCGTAGTGCCGCTTGTCGCTCTCGTACTCGACGTGCGCCGTCGAGATCGTGATGCCGCGTGCCTTCTCTTCCGGCGCCTTGTCGATCTGATCGAACGCCGTGAACTTCGCCAGGCCCTTGCCCGCCTGCACCTTCGTGATCGCGGCCGTCAGCGTGGTCTTGCCGTGGTCGACGTGACCGATCGTTCCGATGTTGACGTGCGGCTTGTTGCGAACGAACTTTTCTTTCGACACGGGATCAGGCTCCTCTGGGTTCAGGCGCGGGCGGCAATCAAGTCGTCCCGGAGTTGCTGCGGGACTTCAGCGTAGTGGTCGAGCTCCATCGCGTATGTCGCGCGGCCGCGGGTTCGGTTGCGGAGGTCAGTTGCATATCCGAACATCGATGCCATCGGGACAAAACAGGCGACGGTCTGTACACCAGTTCTGGCGGTGATTCCAGCGACTTTTCCCCTTCTGGCGTGCAAATCGCCAAGGACGTCGCCCACGTGCTCGTCGGGAGTCACGACCTCCAGGGCCATGACTGGCTCGAGCACGGTCGGAGCCGCTTGATGCGCTGCCTCGACAAACGCCCGGCTGCCTGCCAGCTTGAAGGCGTAATTGTTTGAATCTACAGGATGATAGCTGCCGCCCACGACGCTGACCCGCAGGTCGGTCATCGGGTGGCCGGCGAGGACGCCGCGCTCGACCGCCTCGGCGATGCCGGCGGCGACGGCGGGAGCGTGCTCCTGAGGGATCTCGTCGGTCGATGCGTGGTTCTCGTACACGTAGCCGTCGCCGCGATCGGTCGGCTCGACCACGAGCTGGACGTGGCCATACTCGCCGCGCGGGCCGGTCGACCGCACGTACCGGTGCTCGCCCTCGCCGCGCCGGGTGACGGTCTCGCGGTAGGCGACCTGGGGCTTGCCCACGCGCGCCCGGACGCCGAATTCGCGCCGCATACGGTCGACGATGACGTCCAGGTGGAGCTCGCCCATGCCCGAGATCATCAGCTGGCCCGAATCGGCGTCGGTCGACACCCGGAACGACGGGTCCTCGATCGCAAACCGCTCGAGCGCCTGGGCGATCTTGCCGGCGTCCGCCTCGGTCTCGGGCTCGATCACGACGCCCATCACCGCGTCCGGGACGCGCATGGCGTCGAGCAGGATCGGCGACCGGGGATCGCACAGCGTGTCACCCGTGGCCAGGCGGACCGCGCTGGGCGCCGGGGTGTAGACCGCGCCGATCATGCCGGCGTCGAGCTGCTTGATGTCCTCGCGGTGGTTCGCGAACATCCGGACCAGCCGGCCGATCTGCTCGAGCTGGCCCTTGGTCGCGTTGAGCACGGTGTCGCCCGCCCGCAGGCAGCCGGTATAGACCCGGACGAACGTCAGGCTCGCGCCAGAGCGCTCGCTCTGGACCTTGAACGCCAGGGCGGCGAGCGGCGCCTCGGACGCGTCAGCGGGCGCCGGAGACGGCAAATACGCGAGCACGGCGTCGAGCAGGTTATGGATGCCGATATTGAAGAACGCCGAGCCGACCAGCACCGGCAGGCCGCGGCCGGCCAGGGTGATCCGGCGCAGCGCGGCGTGGATCGCGCCGGCCTCGACCGACTCGCCGCCGACGAACGTGGCCATCAGCTCGTCGTCGAGCTCGGCGATCGCCTCGATAATCGCGTCGCGCGCAGCGGCCGCGGCCTCGGCGTGATCGGCGGGGATCGGGCCGTCGGTGAACGTGGCGCCGAACGACGCCTCGTCCCAGATCCGCGCCTGCATCGTGATCAGGTCGACGATGCCGTCGAGCTGGTTGATCAGGTCGGTGTCCGGGTTGCGCAGCGGGATCTGGATCGCGATCGGCGTGGCCCCGAGCCGGCTGCGCAGCTCGGCGAGCACGCGGGTCGGATCGGCGCCGTCGCGGTCGCACTTGTTCAGGAAGGCGATGCGCGGCACCTGGTAGCGCTCGGCCTGGTGCCACACCGTCTCGCTCTGCGACTGGACGCCCTCGACGGCATCGAACACCGCGATCGCGCCGTCGAGCACGCGCAGCGACCGCTCGACCTCCATCGTGAAGTCGACGTGGCCCGGGGTGTCGATCAGGTTGACGACGTGATCGCGCCACGCCAGCGTGGTCGCCGCCGCGGTGATCGAGATCCCCCGCTCCTGCTCCTGCTCCATCCAGTCCATGACGGCGGAGCCATCATCGACGTTGCCGATCCGCGACGTCGAGCCTGCGTAGTACAGGATGCGCTCGGTCGTCGTGGTCTTGCCCGCATCGACATGCGCCATGATCCAGATGTTGCGGGTGCGCGCGAGCGGAACAGGAGCGTGTGTATGCACGGCGGTTCGAGAAGAACTGCGCCGCGGGGCGTCGAACGAACACCGAGGTCCATGCCCAGGTGGGCATGGCGGTCGGCGTCATGAGCTCGGTGGTTTAGGCCGCGCACCGAAGTGCGGCTACCTTCCAAGCCCCGCGTGGGGTTGCGCGTCGTTCGATCTCGCCTCCTGCTTGCCGTGGGGTCGGGGTGAGACTACCAGCGGTAGTGCGAGAACGCCTTGTTGGCGTCGGCCATCTTGTGGACGTCTTCGCGCTTCTTGACCGCGTTGCCGCGGTTCTGCGCCGCGTCGACGATCTCGTTCGCCAGCCGGTCCATCATCGTCTTCTCGTTGCGGCCACGCGCGTACTCGACGAGCCAGCGCATGCCCAGCGCCAGCGAGCGATCGGGACGGACGTCGACCGGAACCTGGTAGGTCGAGCCACCGACGCGGCGGCTCTTGACCTCGACGCGCGGCCGGACGTTGGCCAGCGCGCGCTCCCACACCTTCAACGGATCGTCCTTCGCGCGCTCGGCGACCATATCCAGGGCGCCGTAGACGATGCCCTCGGCGACCGCCTTCTTGCCATCGCGCATGACAACGTTGACGAACTTCGTGATGCGGCGGCGGACATCCGACGGAGCATCCGTGAACTTCGGGTCCGGGAGGACCTTGCGCTTGGGAACTTCACCTTTACGAGGCATGGCTCAATTTCCTCGACTACTTCGGGCGCTTCGCGCCGTACTTCGAGCGCGATTGCTTGCGGTTCTGGACGCCCGTCGTGTCGAGCGTGCCGCGGATGATGTGATAGCGAACGCCCGGCAGGTCCTTGACGCGGCCGCCGCGGATCAGGACGACCGAGTGCTCCTGCAGGTTGTGACCCTCGCCCGGAATGTACGACGAGACTTCCATCCCGTTGGTCAGACGAACGCGGGCGACCTTGCGCAGCGCCGAGTTCGGCTTCTTCGGCGTCGTGGTGTACACGCGGGTGCAAACACCGCGCTTCTGCGGGCACTGCTTCAGAGCCGGCGACGCACTCTTGATGCGCGCCTTCTCGCGGCCGTTGCGAACGAGCTGGTTAATCGTGGGCATGAGGGTTCCTGATCGGAGACGTCGTCGAAAACGAGCGCGAACTCTTATGGATCGCGACGCTGGTGTCAAGGGCTGGCAGGCAGCGAAGGCGCGACCTTGGCCCAGAAGCCGCAGGATGTCTACCATCCCGGCGCCTGATCGGCCTGGGCGGTGGCGATCTACCCGCCTTTGGCGGATCACATGCCGCGCAACGTGAAGCCGGCGAGCCGGCGGACCTGCGCGTTGGGGTCCTGCTTGGCGGCAACCCGGAGGTACGGGGCGGACGCGCGGCCGACGGTGATCTTGAGGAACCCCTGCGCCTTGCGGGAGGTCTTGTTGCTCGCCAGCATCCGGATGACGTTGCGGTTGAGCGTCGGGTTGGCGCGGTACTGGCCGTTCTTCTTGATCGCGGCGGCGTAGTGCTCCATCGCGACGGTCCACCACCGCCGGTCGTAGTACAGGCTGCCGAGCAAGAACGGGATGTAGGCGCTGTTCGGGTTCTTGCGCCACAGGCTGTTGAGGCTGGCGATCGCCAGGTCGTCCTTGTCGTCCCGGATCAGCTGGACGGCGCCGGCGATCGACGTCGCGAGCGTGGGCGCGCTCGGCGCCGGCGTGTGCTTGGCCGCCTCCTCGGCGGTCGCCGGCGCGTTGGCGGCCTCCTCGGCGTCGGTCGACGGCTTGACCGACGCCGGCGCCGGATCCTCGGCCGTGGCCGGGTCGGTCTCGTCGTCGGAGCCGGAGCCTGCGGCGATATTGCTGCCGGAGCCGGCGGTGCTGCCGGAGCCGGCGGTGCTGCCGGCCGGGCCTGGGTGGTCGTCGCGGTCGCTGCCGGCGGCGCTGCCCTGCCCGCCCGCGCCGCTGCCGTGCGCCGGCGCGCCGCTGCCGGCGACGACGCGCTCGGCGCTGCCGCTCGACCCGGTCGCGACGGTGCCCGCCGGCGGCCGCGGGTCGCCGCGCAGCCACACCACCGCGGCCACCGCCGCGCCGAGCAGGACCGCGGCCAGCGCCAGCGAGCCGACCAGCCTGCGCGACCGGCGCCCCGCCGAGCTCGCCGAGCTCGTCCGCTCCGCGAGCAGCTCGCGCGGGTCGGCGCCCGCGTCGGCCTCGGTGATATCGAGCATCGTCGGCGCGGTGCCGGTCGCGCCGGTCGAGCGCACGCCGGTCGACCTCGTCGCCTTGAGCGGCTCGGCGACCCGGGCACCGGCGACGTCGTCGATCGCTTCGGCCAGCTCGATCGCGCTCTGGTAGCGATCGCCCGGCGACTTGGCCATCGCCTGGTCGATGATGCCCTGCAGCCCGTCGGGCAGCGCGGTGTCGGGCTCGACGAGGTCGGCGAGCAGCGGGATCGGCGCCGCGCGATGCATGCCGAGCAGCGCGAGGGTGTCGTCGGCCTGGAACGGCCGGTCGCCGGTCACCATCTCGAACAGCACGACGCCGACCGCGTAGATATCGGTCCGCGCGTCGATCAGGCCACCGCCGACGGTCTGCTCCGGCGCCATGTAGTTCGGCGTGCCGACGACGACGTTGGTCTGGGTCGCGTCGCGGCCGACCGCGCCGCGCAGCCGCGCGAGGCCGAAGTCGAGGATGCGCACGTGGTCGCCCGTGCCGATCTCCTCGGTGATCATGATGTTCGCCGGCTTGACGTCGCGGTGGACGACGCCCTGGGCGTGGGCATGGGCGAGCCCGGCGGTGATCTGCCGGGCCAGCGTGAGCGCGCGGCGCGGCGGCAGCGGGCCGTCGTCGATCAGCGCGCGCAGCGTCGTGCCCGACACGTACTCCATGACCAGGTACGGCGCGCCGTCCCACACCCCGAAGTCGACGACCGACACGCAGTTGGGGTGCGCCAGCTTGCTCATCACCCGGGTCTCGCGCTCGAACCGCGCGAGGAACTCGGTGTCGTTGGCGAACGACGCGTGCAGGAACTTGATCGCGACCAGCTTGCCGACGGGGACCCGCTCGGCCTTGTAGACCACGCCCATCGAGCCCGAGGCCATCGCCTCGAGGACCTTGTAGCGCTCGTCGACGAGGCTACCGATCCGCGGGTCGTCGGTGATACCCGAAGCATCCACCATGCAGCGCTGCACAGCCTAACACGCTAATGGGTCCACTTCTCTTCGCGGCGGTGCTCGCCGTCTTCGTACTCGTGCGCCATCACGAAGTGGTACGCGACCTCGCGCGCCTTCTCCGACTCGACGACGCACTCGAACAGCCACTCGCCCTCGGTGTCGGACGGCTCGACCTGGACGTAGGCGATCTCGGCCGGGAACACCAGGAGCTCGCCGACCAGGTCCTTGGCGCGGGCGAGCTGGACGACCAGGGTGTGGTCGTCCTCGGTGATCAGCGTCCAGTGGAAGTCATCGTGGTCGAGCAGGACGACCTCGGGGGTCCCCGCACGCACGATGCAATTGGCGTGGCCGGCCAGCCAGGTCCAGAACTTGTCGAAGCTGAGTGTGGTTGCCACCGCGGCCAATCGCTTTCCCGTCGAAGCCATCGCCGCGGAGGATAGCCAGGCACCGACGGAGTGCAAGAGCTAACCAGCACCGCGCTTGCATCGGTCACACGGCCTCTCCGAAAACGCCAAACGGCCGGGAGCCCCGGCCGTTCGCGATCACTCGGACGTTCGCCGAGTCGTCAGCGGTTCAGTCGGCGATGACGTCCGCGACGTCATCCGCCAGATCATCCTCGCCCATCGAGCCGCCGTAGCCCGCGTCGTCATCCGCCTGGACATCGACCGTCAGGCGCTTGTAGGCGCCCAGGCCGGTGCCGGCCGGGATCAGCCGGCCCATGATGACGTTCTCCTTGAGGCCGCGCAGGTAGTCGACGCGGCCGTTGATGGACGCCTCGGTCAGCACCTTGGTGGTCTCCTGGAACGACGACGCCGAGATGAACGACTCGGTCGACAGCGAC
>DASWOO010000504.1:0-1510 GCA_036404335.1 Kofleriaceae bacterium | reverse complement strand
AGGCGGCGGCGCTGGCTCCGGTCGCGCGGCGGCAGCTTGACCAGCGAGCCGAGCTCCCACAGCATCACGCCGATCGCGAACACGTCGGCGCGCTGATCGACCGGCTCGCCCCGCGCCTGCTCGGGCGCCATGTACGCCGGGGTGCCGAGCACGCTGCCCACCGAAGTCAGGCCGTCGTCCTGGCTGGTCGGCGACGGCGCGCCGCCGGTGAAGTCATCGACCGCGCCGAGGTCCTTGGCCAGGCCCCAGTCGATCACCACGGTCTCGCCGAAGTCGCCGACGATCACGTTGCTCGGCTTGAGGTCCCGGTGGATCACGCCGCGGCCGTGGGCGTAGGCGATCGCGTCGGTCACCGCGATCACGTGGTGGAGCAGGGCGAGGCGATCCTCGACGGTGGGGCGCTCGCTGATCAGCGCGCGCAGCGGCCGGCCGGCGACGAGCTTCATCGCGTAGAACGGCGTGCCGTCGGGCCAGCTGCCGGCCTCGTAGACCGGGACGATGCCGGGGTGCTCGAGCCGCGCGGTGATCAACGCCTCGCGGACGAACCGCATCTCGCCGACCACGCCGCGCGAGATCAGCTCCTTGATCGCGATGTCGCGGCCCAGCTCGCGGTCGTGGGCGCGGGTGACCCGGCCCAGGCCCCCGCGGCCGTGCTCGCCGATGATCTGGTATCGGTTGGGATCGCGATACGGCCGCGGCTCGACCGGCCGGCTCGACGCGCGCGGCGCGCTGGCCTGCGAGCCGTGGCTCAGCGTCTGGCCGAGCGGCGCTGCCGAGCCGTCCGCCGTGACGTCGAGCTCGGCGCCAGGTTGCTCTGGAACCTTGGACATGACCTGTGACGAACGAGCCAGCGGCGTCGAGCGTTCCTGGTTATCTTCGTCGGAATCGCGCGGCGGGTTCAAGTTGCGGGCGTGCCACCTTGGCGGCGCACGAAGTCGTCGATCAGCTCGCGCGCGATGCTGAGCTTGGGCGGGATCCGCGGCAGCTCGTCGGGCAGGAACCAGTCGGCGTCGGCAATTTCCGTCTGATCTGCGACGATGTCGCCACCTGCCCACTTCGCGGTGAAGCCGATCATCAGCGAGTTGGTGAACGGCCACGGCTGGCTGCCGAAATAGCGGATGTCGGTGATCGCGATGCCGGCCTCCTCGTGGATCTCGCGCGCGACCGCCTGCTCCAGGGTCTCGCCGACCTCGACGAAGCCGGCGAGCGTGCTGAAGAATGGCACCGGGAACCGCGCGTTGCGGGCGAGCAGGGCGCGGCCGTCGCGCTCGATCAGCGCGATGATCGCCGGCGACAGCCGCGGGTAGGCGCCGAACCCGCAGCGCGTGCAGGTCCGGACCCGCTCGCTGGTTGAGCGCTCGGTCGGACCGCCGCACCGGCCGCAGAACCGGTGGTCGCGGTCCCACGCCGTGAGGCCGAGCGCACGGCTGGCGATGCCGAAGTCGTCGTCGGGCAGCGCGCCGAACAGCTGGCGCAGCGCGATCGGGTCGGTGCCGTCCGGCGCGGGCTC
>DASWOO010000503.1:0-18343 GCA_036404335.1 Kofleriaceae bacterium | reverse complement strand
GACGATGGGCGCGATCTCGTAGGTCAGGTCGCGCGCCTGCGTGAGGTCACCGGCGGCGAGCCGGCGCTCGGCGAGCGCGAGCACCGCCCACGGCGCCGACGCGAGGCCGTCCGCGGTGTCGCGCGCGGCGGCCACCGCGCGGACCAGCAGCGCCTCGGCGCGCTGATCCTGGCCCTGGTCGACGGCGAGGTCGACCGCCTCGCGGATCTGCGGCGGGGTGGCCCCGGGCTGGGCGGCGCGGCGCTCGAGGAAGTCGAGCAGCAGCTCGCCATCGCCGCCGTTGCGCGCGACGCGCTCGTACATCGCCATGATCCGCTCGTCGTTCGGGTCCGACGTCGCGGTGCTGCGCAGCAGCCGGCCGGCCTGCGCCCAGCGCGGCTCGGCGGCAAACGCGCGCTCGAGCAGGTCGAAGCCCTGGCGGCGGCGGGTGTCGCTGCCGAGGAAGATCTCGGCGAGCCGGTACAGCGCGTCGACCTGCGCCGGGGTCGGCTCGGCGTCGGTGCCGGCCAGCTCGAACATCTTGTCGAGCGTGCGGGCCTGCTCGGCGGTGTCGCCGAGCGCGGCCGCGACCCGGGCCTGGGCGTAGAACGCCTCGGCCAGCCGCTCGCCGAGGATCTCGACGCGGCGATACAGGTTGGCGGCGCCGCGCAGGTCGCCGGCGTCCTGCTCGAGCGCCTCGCCGGCGCGCATCAAGAGATTCGCGATGAGCGGCGGATCGTCCTTGCGGCGCAGCCGGTCGACGACGGCGTCGACCGCGTCGACGAACCTCTTGGTCTGGCTGGTCCGCTTGGCGAGCTCGCGGGCGCGCTCGTGCAGGTCGGTCTGCGACGGCATCACGCCGATCGCGCGGATCAGCGCCTCGAGCGCCTCGTTGTGGCGGCCGAGCTGGACGTCGAGGGTCTCGGCCATGTCGCTCAGCAGCCGGGCCTGGCTGTGGACCTCGGGGTTGGTCGCGAGCCGGCGCTCGAGCACGGTCAGCAGCAGCTCGCCCTCGCCGTGGGCGATCAGCGAGCGGCGCAGCCGGCGGACCTCGGCGTCGGACTGGATCGCGGTCTCCATCGCCGACTCGAGCAGCTCCTTGGCCTGGTCCTTCTCGCCGCGGCTCGCCGCGAGCTTGTGCAGCTCGAACAGCACCTCGCTGGCGCCGACGGCGGTCTCGTCATCGCCCGACGGCTGGCGGCGGACGACGAGCAAGAGCGCGCGGTAGGTGCGCTCGGCCTTGTCGAGCTGGCCGGCGGTGCGCGCCATCTCGGCGAGCTCCTTCTGGATGCCGGCGTTCGACGCGTCCATCTTGGACGCGGCCTCCATCTCGGCCATCGCCTCGTCGATCTTGCCCTCGGCCTGCGACACGCGGGCGAGCTCGACGTGCAGCGCGGCGCGGTCGGGCGAGCGGCGGCGGCCGAAGTCGTTGATCAGCTCGGCCAGCGCGGCGCGGGCCTCGGTCAGCTTGCCGGCGACCCGCTGGCCGATCGCGAGCGCGGTGCGCAGGTCGCGGTCGGTCGGGTCGAGGGTCAGCGCGGTCTCGAGCGCGGGGATCGCCTTGGCCGGCGAGCCGAGCTTGTGGAGATAGATCGTCGAGGCCTCGCGCGCGAACTCGCGGGCGATCTTGTCGTCCTTGAGCAGCGGCAGGCTGCGGGTCAGGTGGCGGGCGAGCGGCTCGAACTGCTCGGCCTTGCGGTACAGGTCGGCGAGCAGGGTGCGCAGCTCGAGCGCCGGCTCCTTATCGTCGAGGTTGACCTCGATCGCGGCGATCGCGCGGTCGGGCTGGTTGGCCGACAGGTGGGCCTTGGCCAGCTGGGACACGACCAGCAGGCGCTCGGCCGACGGCACGGTGCCGAGCAAGCTCTCGAGCCACGGCACGGCCTGGCCGGGCTGGCTGCGCTCGAGGTTGAGCCGGGCGAGCGCGCGCAGCGAGTCGCTGGTCGGCGCGAGCGCCACGACCCGGCGGTGGCCGGTGATCGCGCGCTCGATCTCGCGGGTCTCGGTCTCGGCGACGTGGGCGTAGCGCGACCACAGCTTGGCGGCGCGGCCACCGTCGCCGGCGGTCTCGAGCCGCTGGGCCTGCTGCTCGAGCAGATCGACCAGCGCGCGGTGCTGGCCCTTGCCGGACAGCAGGTCGGAGACCGCGTCGATCGACGCCTCGTGGCCGGGGCGATCCTCGAGGTTGGCCTTGAGCGCGTCGAGCCGGCCGCCGCGCTCCTCGACGATCCCGACCAGGCGGGCGAGCTCGAGGCGCAGGGCGAGCTTCTTCTCCGGATCCTGCTCGAGGCCGAGCTGGATCTGGCGCAGGGTGAGCAGCTCGGGGACGCGGTCCTCGAGGCCGAGCAGGTGGGCCAGGCGCTCGATGACCTCGAGGTCGTTGGGCGACTGGGCGAGCACGCTGCGGTACATGTCGATCGCGGCGGCGTTGTCGCCGAGCTCGACGGTGGCGAGCTGGGCGGCGCGCAGCCGCATGTCGCGGCGGGTGTTCTGATCGAACGGCAGGCGGGCCGCCTCGATCAGGGTATCGACGGCGGCGCGGGCGCGGCCGCCGGTCCGGTACAGATCGACGAGGGCGTCGATCGCCCAGCGCGCGACGGCGTCGACCGAGCGCGCCGAGCGGATCGCGGCGGTGCCGCGCCAGGCCGCGGTCGCGCGGCCGAGCACGGCCGACAGGATCGCCAGCGCCTGCTCGCGCTCGCCGAGCTTGCTCGCGACGTCGGCGGCGCCGACCAGCGAGTCGAGGTCGCGGCCATCGGCGTCGGCGAGCCGGCGCAGCGCGTCGAGCAGCTGCGCGGACGTGCCCTGATCGCGCTCGAGGCTGACGAGCTCGGCCAGCCAGGCCTGGCGCTCGCCGCCCAGCTCGAGGGCGCGGCGCAGCGCCTTGATCGCCGCCGGCCGGTCGGCGCGGTGCTCGCGATGCAGGGTCGCGAGCCGCTGGAAGAACAGCGCGCCGGCGGCACCGGGCAGCTTGTGCTTGTCGAGCGCGGCGGTCAGCGCGGTGGCGAACGCGTCGTGCGCCTTACCGGCGTCGGCCGCCATCTCGAGGATCGACAGCAGCTCGTCGTCGAACGCCTCGCGCACGCCGCAGTAGCGGATGACGATGCCCGCGGCGTCGTCCCAGCGGCCCAGCTGGGCGCCGAGCGAGGCGAACGACAGCACGACGCGCCGGTTGCCCGGCTCGACGGCGGCGACCGCGGCGTAGGCGTCGGCCGCGCGCGCCCGGTCGTTCAGGTGGTCGGCGAGGATGTCGGCGTAGGCCATGCGCAGCCGCGCGGTCTCGCGCGCGTCGCCCGAGGCCTCGAGCGCGTCGATCGCCTTAGCGTAGGCGCTGGCGCCGGTCGCGTAGTCGCCGGTGGTCTTGGCGAGCGAGACGATCTGGTGCTCGATCAGCTGATCGCGCGGCGCGAGCGGGAACGCGCGGGCCAGGTCGGCGAGCGCGCCGGGGGCGTCGTGCTTGTGCTCGAGCCGGAGCTGGGCGGCCTCGCGCAGCAGGGCGAGCCGGGTCCGATCGTCGCGCGCCTCGGCGAGCCGGGCGGGCAATAAATCGAGCACGCCGCCGAGGTCGCCGTTGGTCCGGAACGACTGGGCGAGCGCGTCGGCGGCCTGGGCGCGGGTCGCGGCCAGGTCGAGCAGGGCGGTGAGCCCGGCGCGCGCTTCCTTGCTGCCCGGATCGATCGCGATCGCGTTGCGATAGGCGGCGAGCGCGCGGGTCGGCTGGTCGAGGTGCTGGCGCAGCGCGTCGCCGAGCCGGACCAGGCGCGCGGTCGTGCGCTGGGTCGAGCGGCCCGACGAGCTCTCGAGCAGGTCGGCCATCTCCTGCCACCGGTTGGTGTCGGCCAGGAGGTCGGCGAGGGCGGAGATGCCCTCCTCGTCGTCGCGGTTGTCGGCGACGACCCGCTGCCACGCGGTGATCGCCGAGGCGAGATCCTTGCGCTGCTGGTGGTGGACCAGGGCGATCCGCACCAGGTCGGCGCGCTTCTGGTTGGGCGCGGTGACCTTGGCGGCGCGGCTCTCGAGGGCGGCGACGAGATCGTCCCAGCGCTGCTGGTTCTCGAGGATGCCGATCCGGGCGTCGAGGCCGGACAGGTCGCTCGGATCGCTGTCGATCCGGCGCTCCCACAGGGTCAGGGCGCGCTCGGTGTCGCCGAGCGACTCGGCGAGCTTGGCGGCCTCGCTGAGGATCGAGCTCCGCGCGGCCTCGTTGGCCTCGAGGTGCGCCTGGCGCTCGAGCATGCCGAGCCGCTCGCGCGGCCGGTTGGTCTGGGCGTAGAGCGAGGCGAGCTTGCGGGCGACGCCGAGCTGCTCGGCCTCGCGCGCGCCGTTGACGGCCGAGGCCTCGACCAAAAGACCGATCGCGCCCTCGACGTCGTTGAGCTTCTCGAGCCGGGTCCGCGCGGCCTCGCCGAGCAGCTCGACCTGGCGGGTCGCGTCGCGCGACGCGCGGGCCGCGGCCGCGACGCCGTCGGCGTAGCGATCGTGGTGGCCGCCGCGCTCGGCGAGCTGGCGCAGCTTCTCCTCGGTCGCCGACGAGCCGGGCGCCATCGCCAGCAGCGTGGCGTAGTGGTCCATCGCCGCCGGCAGATCGTCGAGCTCGGTCAGCCGCGAGCCGGCCTCCTCGTGGAGCGGGCCGGACACCGCCGGATCGAGGCCGATCACCTTCTCGAGGACGCGGATCACCTCGCGCGGCCGCGCGGTGGCGTCGTAGTGCGAGCGCAGGAGGTCGAGCGCGGCGTCGCGCGTGGCCTTGGTCGCGTTGGCCGACTCGAGGATGCGCTCGAGCAGCTGGGTCGGCTCCTTGTCGTCGTCGGCCTCGGCGAGCAGCGGCTTGGCCGCGGTCAGCGCGCGGGCGGGGTCGCGCAGGTTCTCGAGCCAGACCGCGGCGATGCGCTGGCGGGTGCGCTCGCGGTCCTTCTTCGACTGGCCGTCGAGCCGGCTCTCCCACAGCTGGATCAGCTCGGCCCAGCGCTCGTGGCGCTCGAGCAGGCGCTCGAGGCTCTGGCTGATCTGCCCGTCGTCGGGGGTCAGCGGCAGCAGCAGCTGGTAGTAGCCGATCGCCTTGTCGGGCTGGTTGGCGACGTCCTTGGCGAGCTGCGCGGCCTCGCGCAACAGCCGGATCCGCCGCGACCGGTCCTTGGTCGCCTCGACCGCGCGGTCGTACAGCGCCAGCGCGTCGTTCCAGCGCTCGGCGACGGTGTAAATCACCGACAGCCGCTGCAGCGCCGTGTCCGACGCCGGGGCGAGCTTGATGACCCGGACCATGATCTTCTCGAGCACGGCGGGGTCATCGCCGAACCATTCATCGCAAAAATTGCCGGCGCGCTCGCCGATCATCTCGGCGACCTCGGGCTCGATCTTGCCGCCGAGGGTTTCTGTATAGAGCGCGACAATGTCGTCGGGCTTGTCGAGGTCAGCGGCGAGCGCTTCGACCTGTTCCCAGGCGCTCACGGCGTGCGGCGAGTGTTTGACGGCGGCTGCGGCTTCCTGAAACTGAGACAGATCGGCCATGGGCTCCCCGAATTGATCGCGCGAGCTACCGGCGAGCAGCCTCGGTAGCGCGAAAATTCTATCACCGCACGGGCCGCGATCCCGTCGGGGCCGCGGTCAAAACGCTTTGTGCAGGCCGAGCGTCGCCGAGATCGGGGCCTGGTACGATAGCGGCAGGCCGTACGACGTCCGGCGCGTGATCGCGTTGCCGGACTCGTTCTTGAGCTGGACCAAGTCGGTGGCGCTGCCTCCCCGGATCGGTAGGACGGCGTCGTCGGTGTAGACCTCGTCGGTGAACAGCACCGTCCGCTGGTCGAACAGGTTGAACACGTCGAGCCGGAGCTCGAAGCCGGCCAGGCTCGCGGCCAGGCGCAGGTTGGCCTGCGACACCAGCGGGTTGCGGCCGGCGGCGCCGCGCGGCAGCAGCTGGACCACCCCGTCGCCATCGCCCAGGACGTCGCGCGGGATGCCGCTGGCGACCGTCAGCCGGGTCGCGACCGCCAGGCCGACCGGACCCACCGTGCCGTGGCGCTCGAGCTCCATGAACATCCGGCCGCCGGCGTCGCTCGGCAGGGTGCCGTATAGGTTGACGTTGCTGCTGTTCCAGTCCGCCCCCTGGTACAGGTTGGCGCCCTGGCGGGGGTCGTACGGGCCGGTCCACGTGCCGACCGCGCGGCCCCAGCTGACGCCGGCGCGGATCGCGACCGCGTGGGTCGCGGCGAGCTCGAGCTGGAACGCGACCAGCTCGGCCTCGCGGATCGCCGGCTCCTCGCCGGGGACCAGGCCGGGGTTACTGAAGCCGATCGAGGCGGTCTCGAGGCCGCGCCGCACGAACCGGCCCTGGCCCCACAGCGTGGCGCGCAGCGCGCCGGCCAGCGCGACCTCGGCGCCGGCGGTGACCTCGTCCTGCTCGATCGGCTCGGTCCCGGACGGCACGGGCGACGCGGTGCCGGACGTGGTCCCGCGGCTCTTGTCGCCGTCGAGCACGAAGTCGTCGACGGTCGAGTCGCGGCCGGTCACCACGCTGCCCAGGCCCGCCGGCAGCATCGCGTAGGTCCGGCCGAGGCTGACCCAGATCCGCGACCGGCCGTCGCCGAGCACGTCCCAGGTGATGCCGACCCGCGGCGCGATCTGCTCCGAAAAGTGCAGCGCCGAGCCAACCCACATCAGCTCGTAGCGCACGCCGGCGTCGACCTGCAGGCCGGGCTGCAGCGACAGGGTGTCCTCGGCGTAGGCCGCGGCGTACAGGGTGCGATAGGTCTGCTGCGACGAATCGGCGTAGTCGCAGCTCGCGCTCGCGTCCTCGCTGCAGTCGCCGACGTAGTAGCGGTGGCTCGACTGCTCGTTGGTGAACAGCGTGAACTGCTGCTGGCCGCCGGTGAACCGGTTGGTGGTGACCAGCCGGCTGTCCTCGACGGTGGTGCCGATCCGCACGACGTGCTTGCCGAACCGGTGGGCGAGATCGGCGGTCACCGACGGGCGGTCGCCGACGATGTCGGTCAGCTGGCCGGCGCCGCCGTTGTAGAAGAAGCCGAACGGCACCGGGCACGCGGCGACGGTGGTCAGCGGGTCGTTCTGGCAGCCGGCGACGAGGCCGGGGTCCTCGGGCAGCGCCGCCGGCAGGTAGGCCGAGCCGACCTGCGGGATGCCGGCGGCGGCGGGGTCGCGGGCGGACTCGTGCTGGTCGCTGCGGTGCCAGGCGAGCTGGAGCCGGGCGCGGGTGTCGGGCCAGGTGCCGCGCCAGGTGGCGATCGCGTCGCCGATCAGGGTGCGGCGGTCGACGCCGGCGGCCTGCAGGGTGGCGTTGCCGAGGAACCGCGAGGCGCGCACGGCCTCGCCGACGAGGGAGACGTCCAGGTGATGCGCGCCGGCGTCGAGGCCGACCCGGGCCATCGCCGGGATATCGTAGTCGTGGGTCCGCGTCCGGGTGCACTCGACCGGCGAGGTGACGACGTCGCCGGGCAGGCCGTCGGGGATGTTGTCGTGATCGTCGTCGTGGACGCGCGAGGCCAGCCAGGCGTACTTGCTGATCGCCAGGGTCGGGGCGACGCCGGCGGCGTACCAGGCGTGGCCGCCGAGCAGGTCGCCGAGCGGGCCGGTGGCGACGACCGAGGCGGTGTAGCGCGGGCCGTCGCTCGCGGTCAGCCGGCGCAGGGTGAACGAGCCGGCCGGGATCGCGCGCTGCGACTGGGCGGCGGTCAGCGAGGCGTAGGCGTCGGCGGTGAGCTCGTGCTGCGCGGTGCCGGACTTGAGCCGGGCGTCGATCGTGCCGCCGGTGCTGGCCCGGTCGCGGGCGGAGAACCCGCCGGCGCTGACCATGAGGCCGTCGAGGAAGCTGAGCGGGATGGAGGTCTCGGCGCCGCCGGTGCGCAGGTTGTCGGCCGGCGCGCCGTCGATCGTCCAGCGGTTGTCGAGGCCGGTCGCGCCGCCGAACGCCGGGCCGGCGCCATCGCGGCCGGCGCCGAGCGCGTAGCCGGCGACCGCGTCGTGGGTCAGGTCGGCGGTGGGCAGGCTGCGCAGGTAGCTGCCGGGCAGCCAGGTCGACAGCGCGTACGGCGTGGCGTCGGCGAGCGGGTCGGTCGCGACCGCGCAGTCGAAGGCCAGGCCGTCATCGCAGGCCGGGGCGGTGTAGGCCGAGGTCCGCGTGGCCGGCAGGCCGAACACGTTGCGAACGTCGGACGGGGCGGGGGGCTCGCCCGGATCCGCGTTCGCGTGCCGGGCGGCGAGCAGCAAGCCCGCGAACAGCGCACGGCGGCAACGCACGCCGCGACCCTAGCACGCAGCCGGTCAGCGCTTGCTGGGCGGCTCCCAGTAAAACACCGTGATCGTTACACAATGAAAGGCGGCGTCGCTCGACTGGGTCACGACCATCTGGGTGATCGTCAGGTCGGAGCGGCGGGTCATCCACTCGGTGACCGTCTCGCCGAGCCGCTCGCGGTCGGCGAACATGGTCGCCGAGAACACCTTCACACCATTGAACTGCTTGTCGGTGTGGAGAGTGATGCTGTTCGAGGGTGCATCCGAGGCCGGCATGACACCGCCTTATACACCGTGCGATCGAACGCGGCATTGGCTCAAACGTAATAGTACCTACCGAAAGCAGGACCGTAAGCTCCAATGACTGCTCGATGCTTCCTGATCGGTAGGCCAATTCGCTCTGACAGCAGTAGCATCGACTTGAGACCAGTGCCGACAGCGTGTTCCTGGTGTCGAGCCGTCCTCCTACCTTTGCGCGGCATTTATGGCGAAGGCGAAGGCAGCTGCGGTGCAGGCGGCGGAGGCGGCGGTCCAGCTGCAGCTCCAGCTGGGGCAGCGGATCCAGGGCTTGCGGGCCAAGCACGAGCTGACGCAGGAGGCGCTCGCCGCGAAGATGGGCATCTCGCAGAAGTACGTGAGCGAGCTGGAGCGCGGGACCAAGTCGCCGAGCTGGCAGACGCTGGTCGCGCTGGCGCATCAGGGCTTCGACACCAACCTGGCGTCGCTGATGTTCGGCGTCGACGACGAGGTGGCGTCGGAGGCCGGCTCGCTCGACGCGCTGCTCGCCGGGCGGTCGCGCGAGGCGCGGGCGGATCTGCTGCGCGCGTTCGAGCTGATCCTGCGCGCCGCGGGCAAGTAGCTCAGGGCCGGCGGGCGGTGCGCGCCGAGCGCAGGTTGAGCCACAGGCCCAGCGCGAGCACGGCGAGCGAGAACCCGGCGCAGATCATGCCCCACACGAAGTAGGGCAGGCCGAGCGCGTCGGCCATGACCTGGGTATCGGACGGGCCGCGGTAGCCGTTCTGGATCTGGACGTACTGGGTGAACAGGTAGCCGCCGCCGGTGTAGACGCTGAGCGCGAGCTGGACGCCGAGGAACACGAGCACGGGCTGGGCGAACCGCTTGAGCCGGAGCGCGACGCCCAGGGCGACCGCGGCGACGACCGCGCCGAACACCCAGCCGAACGGGGTCCGGGTCCACAGCACGAGCGAGGCGACCATGAACGCGCCGAAGGCGCCCAGCGCGATGCGCGCACCGCGCGAGGTCCGGCCCATGGCGAGGAAGATCCCGCCGACCAGGGCCGGGCCGCACAGGCCGCCGGCGCACACGAACGCCTGGGCAAGCGCACCCGACGTGTGCGTCAAGGCGACGCCCGAGAACGTATACATCTCGAAGTGGTCGAACTGGCCGCCGGCGAGGAGCGCGGCGATGCCGTGACCGAACTCGTGGACGTAGATCTGCAGCCAGCGGAACGGCGCGAACAGCCAGGCGACGTTCTCGCGGCTCGGGAGAAAGAGCATCGCCAGCGTGACCGCCACGCTGCCGAGCAAGACGATCGCCGCTTGTCGTCGCGGCGATGGCAACTTGTTCTCCATCATACCAACTGTAAACCGCGCGACCCGCCCCGGCCATTCCGTCGGCCAGGCGCCTGTAATGAGCCGCGAAACGGCCGTCCGGCGGCTCAGTAGAGCGGCCACTCGGCCGGGCGCAGGTTCACCCGGTGATCCTCGTACGTGTAGCGGTGCGGCGGCACGTACGTATGGTGCGGCTGGTGAGGATCGACTTCTTCGACCTGCATCAGCTCGACGTCGGGGTACTTCTTGTCGCGCGCGACCTCGACGGTACAGCCGGCCTCGCGGACCAGGTGCTCCGAGGTCGAGCCGAGCAGCAGGCGCTCGACGCCGCTCATGTGGTGGTTGCCGACGATGATCAGGTCGGCGCCGACCTCGCGGGCGAGCAGCAGAATCTCGTCGGACGACTTGCCGATCCGGGCGTGCACGAAGAAGTGTACGCGGTCGTGGACGTCGGCCTTGTCGAGCTCGAGCTGGATCTCCGAGGCGAGGGCTTCCTGCACGCGCGCCGCGTACATGTAATCGACCCCGTTGTACGACGGGATGCTGGGGATGGGTGACCGGGGATCGATCACGCAGACGACGTGCAGGACGTGAAACGGTGCGCGCGCCGCGAGCGTGACCGCCCGGTGAAGCGCCGCCGTCGCGCTCTGGGTGAAGTCGAAGCCGACGACGACCGGGCTGATCGGGGAAGTCATGTAGTCAGGTGCAGCAACGCACGTGCCATCACCGTCACAACCACCTACCCATCGCCTGGCTGGTCGGCCAGCTCGACGAGAGATCGAGCGTCGACGTCCCGACGTGCGCATGCGCCGCGCTTGCGGATGCCGTGGCGACCGGCCATGTTGTGGGAATGGCAACTGTTGAGATCACCGCGACCAACTTTGAAGCGACGATCGAGAAGGGCGGCATGGTCCTGCTCGACTTCTGGGCCTCGTGGTGCGGACCGTGCCGCGCGTTCGCGCCGGTGTTCGAGAAGGCATCCGAGCAGCACGGCGACGTCACGTTCGGCAAGATCGACACGGAGGCCCAGCAGGAGCTCGCCGGCGGGCTCGACATCAGCGCGATCCCGACCCTGATGCTGTTCCGCGACGGCATCTTGCTGTACCGCGAGGCCGGCGCGCTGCCGCCTGCGAAGCTCGAGGCCCTGCTGGCTCAGGCCAAGGGGCTCGACATGGAGAAGGTCCGCGAGGAAGTGGCCAAGGCCAAGGCCGCGCATGCGCACGAGCATGGCCCCGGCTGCAACCATGACCACGGGCACGATCATGGGCATGACCACGACCACGATCATGGCGATCACAAGCACTAGCGCGTCGGCAGTAGGGCGTGATCCAGCGGTTCGTGGTCGCGCTGGTCTCGATGGCGGCGGTCGTGCTGGTGGCGGCGGTCGGATCGCTGGCGGTCGCGCAGCCCGGTGGGCTCCGACCACCTGCCCGTGGTCATCGACCTCGTGGTTCCGCGCAGTTAGCGCGCGCTATTCCTCGTCTTCGTCTTCTTCTTCGTCGTCGGCCGGGCCGGCGGCGGCCGACTCGGGGTCGATGACCTGGGCGTGCTCGACGGGCTCGCCCCAGCGCTCGCCCTCGGGCGGGCCGGCCTCGTCCTCGTCCTCGTGAGCCGGCGACTTGCCGGACGCGGACTTGGGCGCGCGAGTCTTGGCCTTGCCGGCGGGCTTCTTGGGCGCGGCCTTGGCGGGGGCCTTGGCCGGAGCTTTCTTGGCGGGGGCCTTGGCCGGGGACTTCTTGGCGGAGGCCTTGGCCGGGGACTTCTTGGCGGAGGCCTTGCCCGGAGCCTTCTTGGCGGGAGCCTTCTTGGCGGGGCCCTTGGCCTTGCCGGCGGGCTTCTTGGGCGGGGCCTTGGCGGGCTTCTTGGCCGGGGCCTTGGTCTTGGTGGTCTTGGACTTCGCTGCTTTGGCCTTGGCCATTGGTGGCCTCCCTAGATGAAGTAGTCGGGTAGGAGCTGAGCGGTGGGATCCACCGCGTACATGCTGAGGTCGGTGACGCCCTCGGCGGCGAGCACGTCATCGTCGATGAGGAATTTGCCGGTGAGCTCGCGCGACGGCTTGGTCAGGATCGCGTGCGCCGCGTCGGCCATGATCTCGGGCTTGCGCGAGCCGCGGATCGCGAAGTCGCCGCCGAGCAGGTTCTTGACCGCCGCGGTCGCGATCGCGGTGCGCGGCCAGAGCGCGTTGACCGCGACGCCGTCGCGGCGCAGCTCGCCGGCCATGCCGAGCACGCACATGCTCATGCCGAACTTGGCCATGGTGTACGCGACGTGGGGCGCGAACCACCGCTCCTCCATGTTGAGCGGCGGCGAGATGTTCAGGATGTGCGGGTTAGCCGCCTTCTTGAGATACGGCAGGCAGGCCTGCGAGCTCGCGTACGTGCCGCGGGTGTTGATTTGATGCATCAGATCGAACCGCTTCATCGGCGTGTGCTCGGTGTTGGTCAGGCTGATCGCGCTGGCGTTGTTGATCAGGATGTCGATGCCGCCGAACGTCTCGACGGCCTGCTCGACCGCGGCGGCGATCTGGTCTTCGAACCGGATGTCGCACATCACGGCGAGGCCCTTGCCGCCGGCCTGGTTGATCTCCTCGGCGGCGGTGTGGATCGTCCCGGGCAGCTTGGGGTTGGGCTCGGCGGTCTTGGCCGCGATCACCACGTTCGCGCCGTCGCGGGCGGCGCGTAGACCGATCGCCAGGCCGATGCCGCGGCTGGCGCCCGTGATGAACAGCGTCTTTCCGGCCAGCGACATGGTGGAGCTACGCTAGACCAGAACTCGGCGAGGTTCATCGCGCCGGACCACGATTTCACAGTCCGCCGCCCGAGCCGCGGGGCGCCCGGCCGGGTAGCGCGGGCATGACCTTGCCCATCTCGACGTACTCGTGGTGGGCCCCGGCCCACAAATCCTCGGCGGTGAGGCCGCGGCCGGCGCGCGCGGCGATCACCGCGGCGCGGACCACCGCGTTCTTGATGTAGCCGCCGGTCATGTCGAAGCGCTCGGCCAGCGCCATGAAGTCGACCGCCTCGCCGTCGTGCAGGCCGACCTGGGGCGGCAGCAGCTGGCGCCACAGCTGGGCCCGCTCATCGGGCTCGGGCTCGGGGAACCGGATGCGGAAGTTGAGCCGGCGCTGCAGGGCGGGGTCGATCGCGCTCTCGGCGTTGGTGGTCAGGACCGAGACCCCGTCGAAGGTCTCCATGCGCTGCAGGATGTAGTTGACCTCGAGGTTGGCGAACCGGTCCTGCGCGGTCTTGAGCTCGGTGCGCTTGCCGAACAGCGAATCGGCCTCGTCGAACAGCAGCATGGCGTGGGCGTCCTGGGCCTCGTCGAAGATCTTGCCCAGGTTCTTCTCGGTCTCGCCGACGTACTTCGAGACCACCGCCGACAGGTCGATGCGGACCAGCTCGAGGCCGAGCTCGGACGCCACGACGCTGGCCGCCATGGTCTTGCCGGTCCCCGGCTCGCCCGAGAACAGGCCGGCGACGCCGCGCGAGATCCCGAGGTGGCGCTGATAGCCCCAGCGCTCGAGGATCTGGGCGCGCTCGCGGACCATGGCGATCATGTCGCGCAGGGTGTCGACGACGTCGTCGGGCAGGATCATCTCGGAGAACCGCGCCTTGCGGTTGACCACGGTGCCGTAGGTGCCGAGCCGCAGCGACAGCCGGCGGCCGACCGAGGCCTCGAGCGCGTCGCGATCGACCGGGGTGGCGGCGGCGGCGGCGTAGCGCGCGGCCTCGGCGACGACCTCGGCGACCGCGCCGGGGCCGATCACGTAGCGGCCGGCGAGCGCGACGGCGTCGTCCTCGCTGCCGGCGTAGGGCACCAGGGCGGCGCGCCAGGCGTGCTCGCGGTCGGCGAGCTCGACCCGGGGCAGGATGACGCCGAGCTGCGGCCGGCGGAGCTCGAGGTGGCCGCCGCGGCCCGAGCTGCCGGCGATCACCAGGCCGGGCGTGTGGACGATCGCGTCGGCGTGCTCGGGCGCGACCTCGCCGCGCTCGTCGTACAGGGCGTCGGCGTCGCCGAGATACGGGACCGCGCCGCGCAGCCGGGCGGCGGCCAGGGCCTGGCCGAGCAGGGGCGCGCGCGTGCGCACTTCGAGGGCGAGCAGGGCCGGAACCGGAATGACGACCAGCGGCCGGCCGAGCGCGCGGGCCAGGCGATGCGCGGCGGCCTTGCGCCCGGAGCCGCGCGGGCCCCGGATCATGGCGGCGATCGGCGCGGAGCCGCCGCGGCGCGGCACGAGCGCGTCGAGCGCGTCGAGCGCCGCCGGGGGCAGCACGACGCCCGGGTCGGCGCCGGCGGCGACGAGCTCGAGCACGGCGGCGAGCGGCGGCTGCAGGGCGTCGTCGCCGAGCAGCCAGGCCAGGGCGGGGCCGGGGACCTCGAGCGCGGCGGCCAGGCCATCGCCCTCGATGAGCAGCGCGCGGCCGCGGCGCAGCGAGCTGCCCTGGGCGATCGCGCGGATCAGCGACGCCGGGTCGGCCTGCAGGATATCGGCGCAGGTCTCGAGGTAGAGCGCCGGGCCGCGCCGCGGGGTCAGCGCGTGGCACAGCTCGCGGACGTCGAGGTCGAGCGCGTACGCCACGGCGACGAGCAGGACGCCGCCGGCGGCGGGCTCGAGGCCGAGCCGCTGCGCCATGAGCGCGAGCCGGCCGGGCGGGCCGCCGTCGGTGGCGGCGATGACCTGCGCCAGCTCGCCGGCTGCCTTGCGATGGCTGCCCTGCGGCCGCAGCGTGCCGCCGGCGAGCCGGGCGAGCGCGGCGTCGTCCCGCAGGTACAGCTGCGAGGCGATGCGCGCGTCGGCGAAGCCGGTGCCAGCGTTGAGCCGGCGGAGCAGCGCGGCCTCGGCGTGCAGCCGGACGCCGGCGACCGCGGGCCCGAGCGCCGCCAGGCCCGCGGCGGGATCATCCGCGGGAGCCCCGGGCTCAGCCGGCAAACGGCCTCCGCCTCCACGGCGTCTGCGCTTGCGCGATATCTGCCGAATCACCCAGGGTCGTCGGCGCGTCCGGCCTGGCCTCGGCTTCGGGGCCGCCGGTCGCCAGCGTGCTCGGCGCCTCCGGCTGCACGGCCTCGGGGCCATCGGCGAGCGTGCTCGGCACCGGCTTGACCTCTGCCTCCGGCCCGCCGGTCAACGTCGTCGGCACCTCCGGCCGCACCGCCTCGGGGCTGCCGGTCAGCGTCGTCGGCGGCCGCGGCGCATCCGGATCCGGCGGCGGCTTGTCGGCCGTGTCGCCGTCCGCCTTGGCCAGCGCGACCTTCTGCTCGCCGTCGAGCAGCTCGTCCTGCGCGTCCTCGAGGCCGCTCAGCGACTCGCGCAGATCGGCGACCCGATCGCTCAGGTCGGCGAAGCTCGCCGCCAGCTCGTGCTCGAGCCCGGCGCTGCCATGCGCGAGGTCGGGCTGCAGCACGCCGAGCGCGCGCTCGAGGATGTCGCGCCGGTCGCTGGCGTACACGAACTGGCCGGTGTCCCCGCTGCGCCCCGTGGTCGCGACCTGCATCGCCTCGAGCGCGACGGTCTCGCGCTTGGGCAGCCGCAGCCGCGCGATGTTCAGCTCCTGGCCGTCGAGCAGCATGCGGACCGCACCGAGCAGCTGCTTGCGCCGCTCGATCTCCGCGTCCTGCAGCGCCTCGACCACCGGCGCGGGCAGCTGCTCGTCGCCCAGCTCCTCGACATCCTCGCGCTGGCGCGACTCCTGTTTCGCCGCCTCCAACCCGTCGACGAGCTTGTCCTGAAGCTGCACGCCTCGAGCCTACACCAACCCTCTGGCTAGTCTTCGACCTTCTCCCACCACTGACACCACCAGTTGCCGCCGACCAGGATCCGCAGCTTGGGATGCCAGCAGTACGACAGCTTGTCGTCGGGGTTGAGGTAGTACAGGCAGTTGTCGCAGCGCTCGTCGCCGTAGGGCTGGCCCTTGAGCACCGAGTCTTCCGCCAGGTGCTTGAGCTGCAGGGCCAGCTTCTCGTCGATCGGTTTGGGCTCGGGTTTCGGAAGCTCGTCGGCCATGGCTAAAGCTAGCTTATTTACGCAACCGCTGCGCGAACCAGGCGACGGTCTCGGCCATGCCATCCTCGACGAGGTGCGTCGGCTGGTAGCCGAGCGCCGCCGTGATCTTGTCGATCGACGCCTGCGAGTGCGCGACGTCGCCCGCGCGCGGCCCCTCGAACACCGGCTGGACGCTCGCCAGCGCCGGCATCTCCTTGGCGATGTTGTCGCGGATCATCGCGAACAGCTGCACGAGGTCCGTGCGGCCGTTGCACCCGACGTTGTAGACGGTGCCGGTCACGGCCGGGTCCGGCGCGGTGGCCGCCAGCAGGTTGGCCTGCACGATGTTGTCGACGTAGCAGAAGTCGCGGCTGTTGGTGCCGTCGCCGAAGATCACGCACGGCTTGCCGTCGACCAGCGACGCGACCCAGCGCGGGATCACCGCGGCGTACGCGCCGACCGGATCCTGCCGCCGGCCGAACACGTTGAAGTAGCGCAGGCCGATCGACTGCTGGCCGTACGCATCGTGGAACACCTGCGCGTAGATCTCGTCGGTGCGCTTGGTCGCCGCGTACGGCGACAGCGGCTTGCCGATCCGGTCCTCGTGCTTGGGCAGCCCGGGATGATCGCCGTACACCGACGACGACGACGCATACACCAGGCGGCCGACGCCGGCTTCCTTGGCGGCCCACAGCACGTTGAGGAACGCGTCGACGTTGTGCGCGTGCGACGACAGCGGATCCTTGAGCGAGCGCGGCACCGAGCCGAGCGCCGCCTCGTGCAGGACGATGTCGACGTCCTTGCACGCCTCGCGCGCGACCGCCGGGTCCCGCAGATCGCCCTCGATGAAGCGGAACTGCAGCCGCTCGTCGGGGTTGATCGCGAGCACGTCGTCGATGTTGTGCTTGTGACCGGTCAGGAAGTTGTCGACGCCGACCACGGTCTGGCCGAGGTCGAGCAACCGCTCGAGCAGCGCCGAGCCGATGAAGCCGGCGACGCCGGTGACCAGCCACCGCCGGGGCGAGTTGACCAGCTGCTCGCAGAGATCATCGTAACGGGTCACGCCGTTCGCCTCACAGGCTCCACAGCCGGATGCCGCGCGGCGGCACGGTGCCCGCCTTGAACGCGCTCTTGACGTCGATGACGACGCCGTTGTCGCGCACGCGGTCGAAGATCGCCGCCATGTCGCTGATGTATTCCTTGTGCGCGACCGCGAGGATGATCGCGTCGAGCTTGGTCAGCTCCTCGAGCGGGGTCAGCTTGACCTTGTACTCGTGGTACGCCTCCTCGGGGTTGCCGAGCGGGTCGTGGACCATCGCTGTGATGCCGAACGTCGCCAGCTCCTGGATGATGTCCGGGATCTTCGAGTTGCGCAGGTCGGGGACGTTCTCCTTGAACGTCAGGCCGAGGATGCCAACCTTGGCCTTCTTGAGCGGCACGTCGGCGGTGGTCAGCATCTTCACGCACTTCTGCGCGAGGAACGGGCCGACGTTGTTGTTGATCCGGCGGCCGGCGAGGATGACCTCGGGCAGGTAGCCGAGCTCCTGGGCCTTGGTCGTCAGGTAGTACGGATCGACGCCGATGCAGTGACCGCCGACCAGGCCGGGGCTGAACTTGAGGAAGTTCCACTTGGTGCCGGCGGCCTCGAGCACGTCGGCGGTGCGGATGCCCATGCGATCGAAGATCAGCGCGAGCTCGTTCATCAGCGCGATGTTGAGATCGCGCTGGGTGTTCTCGATGACCTTGGCGGCCTCGGCGACCTTGATCGACGCGGCCTTGTGCACGCCCGCGGTGACGACCGAGGCGTAGACCTGCGCGACGCGGTCGAGGGTCTCGGCGTTCTGGCCCGACACGACCTTGAGGATCTTGTCGAACGTGTGCTCCTTGTCGCCCGGATTGATGCGCTCGGGCGAGTAGCCGAGAAAGTAGTCGACGCCGTTCTTGAGCCCGCTCTTCTCGTCGAGGATCGGGCCGCAGATCTCCTCGGTCACGCCGGGGTAGACCGTCGACTCGTAGACGACGATGTCGCCCTTCTTGAGATGCGGGCCGATCGTCTTGCTCGCCGAGATCATCGGTCCGAGATCCGGACGGTTGTTGCTGTCGATCGGCGTGGGGACCGCGACGATGTAGAAGGTGCAGTCGGCGAGCTTCGCCTGGTCGGCCGTCATCAAGAGATGCTTGGACGACGTCAGCTGATCGTCGGTCACTTCCAGGGTGTCGTCGTGACCCTTGTTGAGCTCGTCGACACGACGCTGTCGGATATCGAATCCGACCGTCGGAAGCTTCTTGCCGAACGCGATCGCCACCGGCAACCCGACGTAGCCGAGGCCGATGACTGCAATCTTCTCCTCCTCCAAATGGCGCATCGTGGAAGAGATGACCACGATCGACAACACCAGTTCAAGCGATCGGACGACGCACGCGATCGCTTTCGCGAGGGCGCAGATGTGAGTGCGCTCGTACGCACATCGAGCTCCGACTACCCGACCAGCAAGACGCCCAGAAACCGACCGTGGGGCATCAGCCGCGCGAGCTCGACCAGCTCTTGCTCGCGGCTGTGGTGCGCGCG
>DASWOO010000502.1:0-3099 GCA_036404335.1 Kofleriaceae bacterium | reverse complement strand
GGGCCAGCAGTACATCGATCAGATCGAGCAGCTGTGCATCGACCGGGCGAAGGCGCTGTTCGGCGCCTAGCACGTCAACGTTCAGCCGTACTCCGGCTCGCCCGCCAACCTCGCGGTGTACCTCGCGTTCGTCAAGCCGGGCGAGACCGTGATGGGCATGGGCCTGCCCGCGGGCGGCCACCTGACCCACGGCTGGAACGTGTCGGCGACCGGTCAGTGGTTCCGCGCCGTGCAGTACGGCGTGCGCAGGGACACCCAGCGGGTCGACATGGACGAGGTCCGCGACCTGGCGCGCAAGGAGAAGCCCAAGCTGCTGTTCGCCGGCGGCACGGCGATCCCGCGGACGATCGACTTCCCGGCCTACGCCGAGATCGCGCGCGAGGTCGGCGCGGTGTTCGTCGCCGACATCGCGCACATCGCCGGCCTAGTCGCCGGCGGCGCGCACCCGTCGCCGGTGCCGGTCGCCGACGTGGTGTCGACGACCACGCACAAGACCTTGCGCGGCCCGCGCGGCGGCATGCTGATGTCGACCGCGGCCCACGCCAAGGCGATCGACCGCGCGATCTTCCCCGGGCTGCAGGGCGGCCCGCACAACCACACCACGGCGGGCCTCGCGATCGCGCTCAAGGAAGCCGCGACCGCCGAGTTCCAGAAGTACGCGCACCAGATCGTCGCCAACGCCCGGGCGCTGGCCGCGGCGCTGGTCGAGCGCGGCTGGTCGCTGGTCACCGGCGGCACGGACAACCACCTGATCCTCGCCGACCTGACGCCCAAGAACGTGCCGGGCAAGGTCGCGGCCAAGGCGCTCGACGTCGCCGGCATGGAGCTCAACTACAACTCCGTGCCGTTCGACACCCGCAAGCCGTTCGATCCGTCGGGGGTCCGGCTCGGCACGTCGTCGGTGACGAGCCGCGGCATGGGCCCGGCCGAGATGGTGCGGATCGCCGGGTGGATGGACGCGGTCGTGAGCGCGCCCACCGACACCGGGCTGCAGGAGCGCATCGCCGGCGAGATCCGCGAGCTGTGCGCGAAGTTCCCCGCGCCCGGCCTGCTGGTCGGCTAGCTCGTGCTGCAACCGATCATCGACTCCGGCCTGGTCCCCGAGCCGCTGCTGCGCCTGGCGATCCGCGGGATCTGCGCGCTGCGGCTGCGGGACGAGCGCCGCCGGCCACCCGGCTACAAGCAGGCGCTGATCGATCAGCTCCGGCGCAGCGACATCGCGATCGAGACCGCGGCCGCCAACGCCCAGCACTACGAGGTGCCGGCGGCGTTCTTCGCCCGTGTGCTCGGCCCGCACCTCAAGTATTCCAGCGGCTACTGGCCGCCGGGGGTCAGCGATCTGGCCGCCGCCGAGGCCGCGATGCTCGAGCTCGTCGCCAAGCGCGCCGGGCTCGCCGACGGCCAGCGCGTGCTCGAGCTCGGCTGCGGCTGGGGCTCGTTCGCGCTGTGGGCCGCCGCGCGCTACCCCGCGTCGGTGATCACGGCGATCTCCAACTCGCAGTCGCAGCGCGCGTTCATCGAGGCCCGGGCGCAGCAGCGTGGCCTGACGAACCTCACCGTCGTCACCGGCGACGTCCGGACCCTGGCCTTGCCCGGGCCGGTCGACCGCGTCGTGTCGATCGAGATGTTCGAGCACATGCGCAACTACCAGGCGCTGCTCCACCGGATCGCCGGCGCGCTCGCGCCCGGCGGCGCGCTGTTCGTCCATGTCTTCGCCCACCGCGAGTACGCCTATCCGTTCGAGGACGCCGGCCCGTCCGACTGGATGGCCCGGGAGTTCTTCACCGGCGGGCTGATGCCGTCGGTCGACCTCCTGCCCGCGTTTGCCGGCGAGCTCGCGCTCGACGCGTCGTGGACCCTCGACGGCAGCCACTACGCGCGCACCGCCGAGGCCTGGCACGCCAATCTCATGGCCCACCGCTCCGAGCTCACCGAGATCCTCGGCAGCACCGCCCGGCTCGCGCGCTGGCGCGTGTTCTTCCTCGCGTGCGCCGAGCTGTTCGGCTACCAGCGCGGCCGGCAGTGGTGCGTCGCCCACTACCGGTTCAGTGCCAGCCCGCCACCCAGCAGCGCGTCGCCTCGCACACCAGCGCGGTGAACGGGCCGCGGCAGTAGCGCTCGTCGATCGGCAGCAGCGTGGCGCCGTCGCGCTGGACCGGCGCGACGGTATAGCGGTCGCCGCAGCCGACCACGAATGACTCGACGATCGGCCCGGGCGTGCTCGCGTCGGCGACGCGGATGTAGTGGCCGGTGACGTCGTCGTAGGGCGCGCCGTCGACGAACGTGGTCCGGGGCGGCGCCCACAGCGCGACGACGACCGGGCGCGCGGCGAGCTTGGCGATCGAGCCGTGATCGCGGATCTGGAACGCGCCCTGCGTGGCCGCGAGCCCGGCGAGCGCGGCGAGGCCGCCGGCGCTCTGCAGCCCGCGGTAGGTCGGCGCGCCGCCCGGCTGCGCGGTGCCGTCGAGCGCCTCGAGCCGCAGATCGACGAGCTCGGGGGTGCGGGTGGTCGAGCTCAGCGATACGCCCGCGAGATCGAACAGCGCGCCGCCGACGTAGTCGCGGAGCCAGGGCTCGACGAAGTCATCGCCGTACTCCCAGCGCGACTGGCGGGGGTGCGAGTACATCGGCACGACGGCGACCGTGCCGGGCGGCGTCGCGGCCAGCCGGGCGAGCCGGTCGGCGTTCTCGGCGTGCAGCCGCGACGACGACTCGACGAACCGCGCGGCGGTGTAGCCGCTCAGCGCCAGGCACGCGATCACCGCGACCCGGCGCACCGCGGGCGCGGCCGACAGCGCGTCGATGCCGATCGCCAGCGCGATCGCGAGCAGCACGCCGGGCGCGTAGAGCACCCGGTCCGAGACGATCGGCGAGGCGAACAGGGTCGCGACGATCGCGATCGCCGCCGCGAGCAGCACGCCGACGGCGAGCCACGCCGGGCGGGCCAGCGCGAGCGGCCGGCGCTGGCTGCGCGCGGTGACCAGCGCGCCGGCGACGACCGCGACGAACAGCGCCAGGCCGAGCCGCGCCTCCCACAGAAAGCCGCGCACGATCTCGAAGCAGCCGGCCAGGCCGCGCTCGGAGATCAGCTGCAGCGGC
>DASWOO010000501.1:0-12991 GCA_036404335.1 Kofleriaceae bacterium | reverse complement strand
TCGTGCTCGGCGGGCTGGGCGAGCACTTAGCCGCGCTGCTCGCCGGGCGCCTGCTGTACGGCCTGGGCGCCGGCGGGGTGATGAGCGCGGGCGCGACCTGGCTGATCGAGCTGTCGAGCGACGTGCCGCTCGGGACCGGCGCGCGGCGGGCGACGATCGCCCTGTCGTCGGGGTTCGGCAGCGGCGCGCTGGTCGCGGGCGTGGTGGCGCAGTACGCGCCGTGGCCGACGGTGCTGCCGTACGCGCTGCACGTGGCCGTGCTGGGCGCGATGTTGGTCCTCGCGCGCGGGGCGCCCGACACCGGCGGCGGGCGCCCGGGCGGCCGGCTGCTGCGAATCGAGCTCCCGCCCGGGATGTGGCGGCGGTTCGCGCGCGCGGTCGTGCCGATGGCGCCGTTCGTGTTCGCGTTCCCGATGATCGTCGGCGCGACCCTGCCGAGCCTGCTCGGCGGCGCGCTGGGCACGGCGCCGATCGCGTACGCCGGGCTGGTCAACGCGGTGACCCTGGCGGCCGGCGTGCTCGCCCAGCCGGTGACCCGGCGGTTCGAGCCGACCACCGCGGCGCGGCTGGGGCTGGGCCTGGGCGTGGTCGGCATCGCGGCCGGGGCGTGGACGGTGCACGCGCACGCGCCGGCGATGCTGCTGGCGATCGCGATCGTGCTCGGCGCCGGCTACGGCATCGCGATGACCGCGGGGCTGTCGGCGGCGCAGCGCCTGGCGCGGCCGGACGCGCGCGGCGGGATCACCGGGCTGTACTACGTGCTGACCTACGTCGGGTTCGCGGTGCCGTACCTGCTCGCGCTGATCTTCCGGGTGGCGGCGCCGGCCGCGGCGCTGGCGGTCACCGCGGCGATCACGCTGGGGGTGGCGGTGACCCTGCCGCGCCGGCTGCTGACGTCGATCGAGTAGCGCGGCGGACGAAGCCGAGCGCGATCCCGGCCAGGATGATCGCGCCGCCGATCGCCGCGTGCAGCGGCGGCTGCTCGCCGAACGCCGCCCAGGTCAGCGCCGCGCTGCCGACCGGCTCGCCGAGCAGCGCGAGCGTGACCAGGTGGGTCGGCGTGACCCGGACCGCGGCGTTGAGCAGGCTGTGGCCGACGACCGACGCGAACACCGCGGCGCACGCGCATGCGAGGTACGCGTGCGCCGGCAGCGCGGCGAGCGGCGCGCCCGCGGCGAGGGCCGTGACCCCCAGGCACGCCGCGGCGACCGCGTTGACCGCGCCGAGGTAGGGCAGGAGCGGCAGCGCCGCGCGCAGCCGGCGGCCGACCGCCAGGTACACGGTCGCGGCCAGCGCGCCGACCAGGGCCAGGCCGTCGCCGACGAGCGCGTCGCCGCCCACCCGCCAGTCGCCGCCGGCGAGCACCGCGCAGCCCGCGGTCGCGACCGCGATGCCCGCCAGCTCGCGCGGCCGCGCCCGGTCGCCGACCAGCGCGCCGTAGGCCGTCGCGAACATCGGGCTGGTCGAGACCAGCGTCACCGACGCCGCGGTCGAGGTCAGCGCCAGCGACGCGATCCAGGTCCCGAAGTGCACCGCGAGCAGCGCGCCCGACGCCACGACCAGCGGCCACTGCCCGCGGCCGAGCCGCGCCAGGCTGCGGAGCTGCCGGCCGCTCGCGGCGAGCAGCAGCACCGCCGCGAACCCGACGCGCAGCGTGCTGATCGCGATCGACGGCGCCGGCGCGGCCCAGCGCGCGAACGGCGCGCCGCTCGACACCGCGCAGACCGCGAGCACCAGCGCGAGCGGGACGCGGCGCATGGCTACGCCAGCGTCAAGAGCGCTTCCGCGGGGCTGATCATCTGCTTGCCCATCAGGTACAGCGCCGAGCGGCGGAACGAGTACAAGAGCCGCGAGTCGGTCGCCACCCGCTCGAGCGTGGTCGACGGCGCGCCGGTCATGATCTGCGCGCGCAGCTCGTCGTCGAGCCCGAGCATCTCGACCACCGCGACCCGGCCGGCGTAGCCGGTCTGGTTGCACTCGCTGCAGCCGACCGGGCGGGGCAGGGCGGTGTCGCGCCCGGGCTCGACCAGCCCGTGGACCGCCAGGTTGGCGAGCACGACCGGCGGCGGGACCTCGGTGGTCACGCAGCGCGGGCACAGCCGGCGGACCAGGCGCTGGACCAGGACCAGCGCGAGCGACTGGCCGATCAGCGGCCGCGGGCAGCTCAGGTGCTCGAACCGCTGGACCACGCCGATCGCGTTGTTGGCGTGGACCGAGGTCAGCAGCAGGTGGCCGGTCATCGCCGCCTCGAGCGCGAGCTGCGCGGTCGAGTCGTCGCGGACCTCGCCGACCATGATCACGTCGGGATCCTGGCGCAGCATCGCGCGCAGCACCTGGGCAAAGCCGAGATCGACCGCGTGGTTGACCTGGACCTGGGTGACGCCGGCCAGCCGGTACTCGATCGGATCCTCGACGGTCAGGCCGTTGGTGTCGGGCCGGGTCCGCATCCGCTCGCCGAGCGCGGCGTAGAGCGACGAGGTCTTGCCCGAGCCGGTCGGCCCGGCGATCACGATCGCGCCGTACGGCCGCTGCAGCACGGCGTGCACCGCCTCGAGCACCGTCGGGTCGTGGAAGATCGCCTCGAGCGGCCGCTGCATCGTCGCGGCCTCGAACACGCGCAGCGCGATCTTCTCGCCGCGGCTGGTCGGGATCGTCGAGACCCGGATGTCGACCTCGCGCTTGCCGAACCGCACGCCCATCCGGCCGTCCTGCGGCAGCCGGCGCTCGGTGATGTCGAGGCCGGCGAGGACCTTGAGCCGGGCGACCAGGCCCTTGCCGACGTTGGCCGCGATCGCGTGGTCCCAGGTGTAGAGCTGGCCCTGGACCCGGAACCGGATCCGCGGGCCGAGCACGGTCTGATCGACGTGGACGTCCGACGCGCCGCGCTCGATCGCGTGGGCGATCACCCGGTTGGCGAGCGCGACGATCTCGTCGCCGCGCGGGTCGGCGAGCTTGGCGTCGCGCTCCTGATCGGCGGTGTCGAAGATCAGGCCGTCGGGCGAGACCACGGTCTCGATCGGCCGGGTGCCGCGGACGTGGCGCAGCGGATCGACCCGCAGCCGGACGTAGGCGTCGTTGAAGTCGTCCTGGCTGATCGCGACCACGGCGATCTGGGTGGTCGACATCACGCGCTGCAGCTCGGTGCGCGCGGCGGTGCTGGTCGGATCGACCATGCCGATCGTCAGGGTCTTGTCGCGCAGCTCGAGCGGCAGGAGCCGGTGCTGCTGGATCAGCTTGGCCGGCACGGTGGCGACGGTCTGCGGCGTCGGATCGTAGGTCGCGACCCGGACGAAGCGGATGCCGTCGCGCGGCAGGGTGGCCGACGGGCCGAGCAGCGCGAGCTCGGCGATCGACGGCGGCGGCAGGGTCACCGGCCGGGCCCGGGGCCGGGCGGGGGTCACGGTGCGCGCGGCGAGCCGGCGGGCGGCGGCGAACGAGAACGCGGCGATCTTGGTCGCGAGCTGGGTGACGATGTCGTGGCTGAGCAGCAGCATGACGCTGTCCTCGGCCGCCGCGATGTCGTAGCGCGTGGTGCCCAGGAACGCGCCGAGCTCGCCGAACGCGCCGCCGGTCTCGACCTCCTCGACGACGTCGTCGCCGTCGCGGACCACCGCGCGGCCGGAGTAGACCACGCCGATCCCCGGGTTCGCCGTGCCGGCGCGGACGATGACGCGCCCGGCGCGGACCTCGACGGGGAACACGTGCGGCGCGATCTTGACCACGGTCTGGCGATCGCAGCCGGCGAACAGCTGGGTGCCGGTCAAGAAGTCGACGATCACCAGGGCCGGCATCTCGAGCCGGCGCGCCCGCGGGTCACCCTCGCTGGTCATCGGCTAGGTCTCGGCTTTCGGCGCGGACGTGTCGTCGAGCACGGTCAGCGCGATCGCCATCGCCTTCTTGGCGCGCGCGACCATCGCCTCGTCGGACTTCATCTTCTGGTAAGCGCGCAGCACCTGGTCCTGGAAGTTGGCGTTGTCCTGCTCGAGGCCGTCGATCTCGGCGCGCAGCTCGGCGATCCGCTGGTCGCGCTCGCCGATCGCCGCGGCGTGGGCGCGGAGCTCGGCGTTGCGGTCGGCGATGCCCTGGACCGCGCTCGCCAGCTCTTGCTCGCTGCGCTTGGCCGAGTCGCGCACCGACGACAGGCCGCGGCGCAGCTCGTCGCGCTCGGCGGTCAGGTCGGTGACGACCCGGGTGTGCTCGGCGTGCGAGTCCCGGCGGTGGCGCTCGAGGTCCTGCTGCGCGTCCTTGCGGCTGCGGTCGAGCTCGGCCTGCAGCTGGGACACCAGCCGGGCGTGCTCGGCCGCGGCCTCGCGGCGCTCGCGGGCGTGCTCGGCCGCGGCGTCGTCGAGCTGCTGGTCGAGCTCGGCGCGGAGCTGGGCGAGCGCCTGGGCGTGCTCGGCGTCGGCGACCGCCCGCAGCTGCGCGAGCTCGCCGTCGCTGGCCGCCAGCGCGCGCTCGTGCTGCGCGTGCTGGTGCTCGAGCGCCTGGGCGTGGGCGTGCTCGAGCTCGGCGCGCTCGGCCTGATGCCGGGCCGCGGCGAGCTGGTTGCGGTGATCGGCGAGCTCGCGGTCGGTCAGCTCGGCCTGCCGGG
This sequence comes from Kofleriaceae bacterium, assembly GCA_036404335.1. Classification (GTDB taxonomy): domain Bacteria; phylum Myxococcota_A; class Polyangia; order Haliangiales; family Haliangiaceae; genus JABFXX01. The sequence goes on along the minus strand of DASWOO010000501.1, from coordinate 8,400 downwards.
CCAGCTCCGCGGCGTGCTCGGCGGCGGCCTGGGCCGCGGCGGCCTGGGCCGCGGCGGCGAGCCGCTGCGCCTCGTCGAGCGCGCGCTGGCGATCGGCGTGGATCTGCGCGACCTCGTCGGCGTGGTGCAGCGCCAGCTCCTCGCCGGCGCGCCGGTGCTGCTCGACCAGCGCGCCGCGCGCGTGCTCGTGCTGCGCGATCAGCTCGTCGAGCTCGTGGCGGGCGGCCTCGAGCGCGCTGCCGTGGCCCTGGACCTGGTGGTCGAGGTCGGCGCGCAGCTGCGACAGCACGGCCTCGTGCGCCTGCGCGTCGGCGGCGCGGGCGTGCGCGTGCTTCTGCTGGCGGCGGACCAGATCCTCGGCGTGCTGGTTGGCCAGCTCCTCGAGCGCGGCCGCCTGGTCGGCGGCGGCGTCGCCCAGCGCCTGCTCGTGGTCGGCGCGGACCACGGTCAGCTGGCCCTTGACCCGCTCGAGCTCGCCGACGAGCTCGGCCACGGCGCGGTCGCGCGCGGTCTGGATCGCGGCGATCCGGGTGTCGGCCTCCTGCTTGACGAACTCGAGCTCGGCGGTGTGCTGGTCGCGCGCGTGCGACAGCTGCCGGGCCGCGTCGTCGCGCGCCTGCGTCAGCTCGGACGTGCGATCGCCCTGCAGCCGGGCGATCACCTGGTGGTGCTCGTCCTCGGTGGCGGACACCGCCGCGGCGATCGCGGCCTGGAGCTCGCCGACGGTCGTGGCGTGCTGGGCGCGCAGCTCGTGGACGGCGGTCGCGTGCTGGTCGTGCAGCGTGCCGAGCGCGCCGGTGTGCTCGTCCTGCAGCTGGCCGACCGCGGCCTCGTACTCGGCGCGCAGCCGGGCCAGCTCGTCGGCGTGGGCGGCGGCGCGGTCGGCGATCTGGCGATCGGCCTCGGCGCGGGCCAGGTCCTCGGTGCTGCGGGTCGCGGCCGCGACGGCGGCGGCGCGGTCGGCGGCGTGCTCGGCCGCGAGCTGATCGCGCAGCGCGGTCAGCTCCTCGCGGGTGCGGGCCAGCTCCTGATCCTTGCTGGCCAGCTGGCCGCGCAGGTTCAGGAACTCGCGCTCGCGGCCCCCGCCGCGGGCCGTCGCGTCGGCGGACGCGCGCGCGCGATCGAGCTCGGTCTTGAGCTGGGCGACCTGGCGCTCGAGCTCGCCGATCTTGCGCAGCGAGCGCCGGTCGTAGACCCCCGACTGATCCGACGTCGGCTGCGGCTCGGCCAGCTCGTCGATCCCGAGGTCGGGCGCGGCGGGCGCGAGGGGCGCGAGCGGCGCGGCCTGGCCGCTCGGCAGGTTGGTGACCTGGTGGACCCGGGTCTCGACCACGGTCGACGCGTCGAGGAACTTGCGGCGGCGAGGGGCGGGCTCGGGGGCCGGCTCGTCGATCACGGCGGGCGCGGGCTCGTGGGCCGGCTCCGGCTCGTGGGCCGGCTCGAGCTCGTGGTGCTCGGGCGCGGCGGCGTGGCTCACCGCCGCCGGCTCGGCGGGCTCGGCCCCGTCGATCTCGAGCACCATGTCGCCGTCGTCGACCTGCTCGAGGTCCTCGACGTCGATCGGGATCGACGCGACCGAATCGACCGAGCGCTCGTCGGGGAGCTCGGGCACGCCTTCGATCGGCGCGTCGTCGGGATCCAGCTCGAGCGGCGGCTCGTCATGCACCGGCGCCGCGGGCTCGGCGTACGCGGGCTCGCCATGCACCGGCGCCGCGGGCTCGTCATGCACCGGCACCGCCGCGGGCTCGTCATTCACCTGAACCGGCACCTGAACCGGCACCGGCACCGCGGGCTCGTCAGCCATCGGCACCCGCGCCGCGTGCTCGGCCTCGCTGCCCCGCCGATGCTCGGCCCGCGCGCGCGCGATCAGCTCGACCGGCGGCCGCATCGACTCGCGGCTGAACGTGTCGAACTCGACCCCGCCGCTGTCCTGCGGCCGGCCATCGTGCACCAGCGCCGGCACCGCGCTCGCCTCGGCGTGGACCTCGCCATGCTCGACGTGGATCTCGGCATGCGCGTGCTCGGCGTCCGCATGCACCTCGGAGTGCGCCGGCGCGTGCTCGGCTTCCGCATGCACCTCGGCGTGCGCCGGCTCCGGATCATCCCCGAGCAGCAGCGCGAACGCCGCGTCGGTCTCGGCGTCGACCATCGAGTCGACCCCATCGCCGGCGCGCACCGTCGCCGGATCCATCCCGGCGCCGTCGAAGTGGCCGCCAAGCTCGGCGTCGTCCTCGCCGACGCTCTCCTCGAGCACCATGTCGTCGTTCGACAGCGGGATCTCGTCGACCTCGAGCGCGGCGTCGAGCTCGTCGGCCGGCTCGCCCAGGCCGATCAGCTGGTCGATCTTGCCGACCAGCTCGCTGCCCGAGGTCTCGCGCTTGTCGAGGTACTCGTCGGCGTGGACCTTGAGCCCGCGGTGCTTGCCGAAGCTCGCGGCCGTCACCGACGACGTCACCAGCATGATCGGCACCTTGGCCAGCGCGCCCTTCTTGCAGCGCTGGAACACCTTGAACCCGGCCTTGTCGGGCTCCTCGACCGCGACGATCAGCAGCGCCGGCGGGCTCGCGTTGGCGGCCTCGACCGCCGCGTCGGCGTCGGGCTCGGCCACGACCTCGATCCGGTAGCGCGCCAGCGGCTGCGCGAGCTGCGCGCGGAACGTGGGGTCAGCGTCGATCAGCAGGATACGGCGGGTCACCGCCGGGAATCATACTACGAGGCTATCGGACCTGCTGGGTCCGGGCGATCAAGTCCGTCGACGCCACCAGGTTGACCAGCTCGTTCGGGGTCAGCCGCTGGGACGCGAACACGTACGTGATGTGGTGCTGCGGGTCGACGTACGACACCGCGGGCATGCCGTTGGCGTTGTGGACGTGGAGCTCGAGGTCGCCGACCCGCACGCCCTGGCCGCCGCTCAGGAAGTCGCCCTCGAAGTCCTTGATGACGATCGCGGTCAGCTCGAGCCGGTTCTCGCCGAGCGAGACCAGGTAGGACAGCTGGGCCGCGTCGTGGCCGGCGACGCCGTTGGGCAGGAGCCGCGCGCCGAGCAGCGCGATGCCGGGCTCGGTGAACCGCGGCGGCTCGACCGGCGCGAAGTGGTCGCGCAGCCACGGCCCGGTGCTGACGCCCTGGACCTCGAGCGGCGAGGCGTGGGTCTGCTGCTTGGCGACGTCGTCGAGCGCGGCGCTCGAGTTGTCGCGCAGCGGCGCGACGCCGAACAGCACGGTGGCGATCGCGGCGGCCGCGGCCAGCATCGCCGAGCCGGGCAACAGCCAGCTCTGCCACCGCTTGCGGGCCGAGCGCTGGACGGCGGCGTCCTCGGCGTCGAGCACGCGGCCGATCCGCGCCTTGAGCAGCATCGGCGCCGGCGGCGGCGCGAGCGCCTTGCGCAGCAGGTCGAGCTCGACCCGCTCCTGCTCGACGTGACCGCGGCAGCTCGCGCAGTCGATCAGGTGGAGCTCGAGCTCGCGGCGCTCCTCGGAGGCCAGCTCGTCGTCGAGGAACGTCATGGCCAGCGTATCGATGCTCTGACACAGACTCATGATTGCGAACCCTCACGTGCGCGGGCAGCGCGATACTTCTCGAAGTCGATGGTCTTGTCTTTGACGTAGCCCTCGGACACCGCGAACTCCTTGAGCCCGGCGGCCAGCAGCTTGCGGCCGCGGAACAGCCGCGACATCACGGTGCCGACCGGCGTCTCCATGATCTCGGCGATCTCCTTGTAGGACAGGCCCTGGACGTCGCACAGCACGACCGCGGTGCGGAAGTCGTCGGGCAGGGCCTCGAGCGCGCGCTGGACGTCGTCGGACACGCTGCGCTCGATCATCGTGCGCTCGGGCGACTGGCGATCGAGCGCCTCGGCGTGGACCAGGACGCCGTCGGTGGTGTCCTGCTCGGCGGTCGCGGCGTCGAGCACCTCGCGGCTGCGCTTCTTGCGCTGGTACTCGTTGATGAAGGTGTTGGTGACGATGCGCAGGAGCCACGCCTTGCAGTTGGAGTCCTGCTCGAACGAGTCCCAGAACCGGTACGCGCGGAGCAGCGAGTCCTGGACCAGGTCCTCGGCGTCGCGCGCGTTGCGGGTCAAGCGGTACGCAGCGCCGAACAAGGCGTCGGTGTGGACGAGCGCCTGCCGCTCGAACTCCGCGCGCTTTTCTCGTGCAGCCAGCATTCGCGTCTGTCTACCGGTGGCGCGGCGCCGCTTGTTCCCGAAATGGTTGCCTGAAACTTCCGATACGTTCCAGGTGGTTAGCCAAACGCGATCAGGACTTGAATGCGGTGTGCGGCACGCTCAGGGCCTCGGCGACCGCGGCGTGCGGGACCGATCCCTTGTACGTGTTGATGCCGCTGACGATGTGCGGCACCACGCTGACGGCCTTCTCGAGGCCGTGGTCGGCGAGCGTCACGACGTACTTGATCGTCGCGTTGGTCAGCGCGTAGGTCGAGGTCCGCGGCACCGCGCCCGGCATGTTGGCCACGCCGTAGTGGATGACGTCGTCGACCAGGAACGTCGGGTTGTCGTGGTAGGTCGGCCGCGCGGTCTCGACGCAGCCGCCCTGGTCGATCGACACGTCGACGATCACCGAGCCGGGCTCCATGTTCTTGACCATGTTGGCGGTGACCAGGCGCGGGGCGCGGGCGCCGGCGATCAGCACCGCGCCGACCACGAGATCGCTCTCGAGCACGGCGCGCTCGACGCTGATCGGATCGGAGTACTGGGTCGACACGCGGCCGGCGTAGATGTCGTCGAGGTACGCCAGGGTCTTCAGGTTGACGTCGAGGATCGTGACGTTGGCGCCGAGGCCGACGGCGATCTTCGCCGCGTTGGCGCCGACCACGCCGCCGCCGAGGATCGTGACCCGGCCGCGCTTGACGCCCGGCACGCCGCCGAGCAGCACGCCCTTGCCGCCGCGCTCGCGCTCGAGGTAGGTCGCGCCGGCCTGGACCGCCATGCGGCCCGCGACCGCGCTCATCGGCGTCAGCAGCGGCAGGTCGCCCGGGCTCGGCTCGATCGTCTCGTAGGCGACGCCGTTGACGCCGCGGTTGAGCAGCTCCTTGCCGAGCTCCTGCGCTGCCGCGAGGTGCAGGTAGGTGAACAGCAGCAGGTCCTTGCGCATCAGCGCAAACTCGGGGGCGATCGGCTCCTTGACCTTGACGACCATGTCCGCGGCCCAGACCTCCTCCTTGGTGGAGACGATCTGCGCGCCGGCCTTGACATAGGCCTCGTCGGGGATCGAGCTGCCGATGCCGGCGCCTTGCTCGATCAGCACGGTGTGACCGTGCGCGGCCAGGATGGCCACGCCCGAGGGCGTCATGCCGACGCGAAATTCTTGAGTCTTGATCTCTTTGGGGACGCCAATGCGCATATTAGGGCGCAAGCATCTGCCCAGGTCCGACGAAGATCAATCCGCGCACGTCACGAGAATCACACCGTGATCGTGACGCGACGCGCTACTCGGAGGCCGAGGCTTCCTCGTCCTTGCCGTGGCACTTCTTGTACTTCTTGCCCGAGCCGCACGGGCACGGATCGTTGCGCCCGACCTTGGGCCGATCGCGGCGCACGGTCTCGCCCTTGGCCTCGGCCTCGGCGCGGGCCTGCGCGGCGGCGGGCCCGATCGCCCGGCCCTTGCCGCGCTGCTGCTCGGCCTCCGCCTTGGCCTGCGCGTCGGTCTCGGGATCCGACTTGTCGGCGACCCCGTGCTCTTCCATCCGGCGCTGCTTGTCGTGGACCTGCGGGACCTGCTCCTCCTGGCGCTGCATCTGCACCTGGAACAGCTTCTTGACGGTGTTGGCCTGGACCCGGTCCATCATCTCCCGGAACATGTCGAAGCCGATCTTCTTGTATTCCTTCTTCGGGTCCTTCTGGCCGTAGCTCTGGAGGAAGATGCCCTCGCGCAGGGCGTCCATCGTCTTCAGGTGCTCGATCCACTGCTCGTCGATCTCGTTGAGCGAGAAGTCGCGCAGGAAGTACATGAGGAACGTGCGCGACAGCTCCTTCTCGCGCTCGACCAGCCGCTCCTCGATCTTCGGCCAGACCTGGGCCGCGACCTCGTCGGGCGTACCCGGCGAGACGTCGAACTCGGTGTTGAACTGGTCCTCGAGCGCGTCCTCGAGCTCGTCCCAGTCCCACTCGTCGTCGGCGACGTCGGCCGACAGCACGCGCTCGACCATCGCGGCCATCCGCGCGTCGGTCAGATCGTAGAGCCGCTCGCGCTGCTGGATCAGCGACGCGGTGACCTCGCGGGTCGTCCACTCGATCAGCTCGTCCTGGGGCAGGTCGTAGCGCTTCTCGAAGTCGAGCAGGGTGCCGAACTGGCGCCAGACCTCGGCGCGCAGGATCCGCCAGCCCGGGCGGGTGTCGGGGTGGCCCTCGCCGCGGGCGACGGCGGCGTCGCGCTCGGTCACGCGGCGGCGCAGCACCTCGATCATGCCGGGCTTGCCGTCGCTGCCGGCGAGCACCGTGCGGACCTCGGGCGACACCGACTCCATCGTCCAGTCGCCGCTCGACTCGACCGGCTCGGGCACGATGCCGGCTTTCTCTTCGTCCTCGGTCGGCTCGCGGTGGTAGCGGCCCTCGAGGATCTGGCGGCGCAGCGCGTAGATCGTCTTGCGCTGCTGGTTCATCACGTCGTCGTACTCGAGGACGTTCTTGCGCTGGTCGAAGTTGCGGCCCTCGACCTTCTTCTGCGCGCCCTCGATCGACCGCGTCACCATCGGCGACTCGATCGGCACGTCCTCCTCGAGGCCGAGCCGCTCCATGATCCCGGCCATCCGGTCGAGGCCGAAGATCCGCAGGAGGTCGTCCTGCAGCGACAGGTAGAACCGCGACGAGCCGGGGTCGCCCTGGCGGCCGGCGCGGCCGCGCAGCTGGTTATCGACCCGGCGCGACTCGTGGCGCTCGGTGCCGATGATCTTGAGGCCGCCGGCGGCGAGCACCTCGCCGCGCTCGGCCTCGCACTCGGTCTTGTACCGGGCGAGCAGCTCCTCGAACCGCTTGTCCTCGTCGAACGCCGGCTCGCTCGCGCCGCGGTACGGCTCGGCGGTCTCGCCGCCCTCGACCGAGGCGGTCGCGGTGGGCTGGGCGGCCTCGGGGGTCTCGGCCAGCTTGGCCTTCTCCTCGGTGACCGCGTCGCGCGCCATCGCGTCCGGGTTGCCGCCGAGCAAGATGTCGGTGCCGCGGCCGGCCATGTTGGTCGCGATCGTGATCGCGCTCTTGCGCCCGGCCTGGGCGACGATCGAGGCCTCGCGCTGGTGCTGCTTGGCGTTGAGCACGTTGAACGGCAGGTTCTTCGAGCGCAGGAGGTTCGCCACGACCTCGGACTTCTCGACCGAGACCGTGCCGACCAGCACCGGCTGGCCGCGCTTGTAGCAGTCCTCGACGTCGGCGACGACCGCGCGGAACTTGCCGATCTCGTTCTTGTAGACCAGGTCCGGCTGGTCCTTGCGGACCATCGGCTTGTTGGTCGGGATCACCATGACGTCGAGCTTGTAGATCTGGTGGAGCTCGGCGGCCTCGGTGTCGGCCGTGCCGGTCATGCCGCACAGCTTCTTGTAGAGGCGGAAGTAGTTCTGGAACGTCACGGTCGCGAGGGTCTGGTTCTCCTCCTCGACCTTGACGCCTTCCTTGGCCTCGATCGCCTGGTGCAGGCCGTCCGACCAGCGGCGGCCGGGCATCGCGCGGCCGGTCTCCTCGCTGATGATCACGACCTTGTTGCTGTCGTCGATCAGGTAGTTGACGTTGCGCTTGTACAGCGTGTGGGCGCGCAACCCCTGGTTGACGTGGTGGACCAGCTGGATGTTGTCCGCCTCGTAGAGGTTATCGACCCCGAGCAGCTTCTGGATGCGCTCGACGCCGTCGTCGGTGAGCATCGCCGAGTGCGCCTTCTCGTCGACGGTGTAGTCGACCTCGCGCTTGAGCCGGGGGATCAGCTTGTCGATCTTGACGTAGAGATCGGCCGACTCCTCGCCGGAACCCGAGATGATCAGCGGGGTGCGGGCCTCGTCGATCAGGATCGAGTCGACCTCGTCGACCACGGCGTAGTTCAGGCCGCGCTGGACCATCCGGTCCGGGGCCTTCTTCATGTTGTCGCGCAGGTAGTCGAAGCCGAACTCGTTGTTCTGGCCGTACGTGATGTCGCAGTTGTAGTTGTCCTGGCGCTCGCCATCGTCGAGGCCGTGGACGATCACACCGGTCGAGAGCCCGAGCTCCCCGTGGATGCGGCCCATCCACTCGGCGTCGCGCTTGGCGAGGTAGTCGTTGACGGTGACGACGTGGACGCCCTGGCCGGTCAGCGCGTTGAGGTAGGTCGGCAGCGTCGCGACCAGGGTCTTGCCCTCGCCGGTGCGCATCTCGGCGATCTTGCCGGAGTGCAGCACCATGCCGCCGATCATCTGGACGTCGTAGTG
>DASWOO010000500.1:0-2384 GCA_036404335.1 Kofleriaceae bacterium | reverse complement strand
CCGGATGATCAGCGCCTCGCTCGGCGCGATGCCCGCGAGGAACGTGCGGACCAGGCGGCGCTTGCCGACCCCGGCGTCGCCGACCAGCAGCACCTGGCGCTTGCGCTTGGACACCAGCACGTCGCGCCACGCGTCGCGCAGTGCCTTGAGCTCGAGGTCGCGGCCGTACAGCCGGCCGGTGTCGCGGCGCTCGCGCAGCCGCTGGGCGCGCTCCTTGGGCCCGCGCAGCCGGTAGACCCGGGCGCGCTTGACGCCGGGATCGGTGTCGTCCTCGAGCTGGTTGCGCAGCGAGGTCACCCCGTGGGTCTCGTCGGGCAGGTCGATCGCGGCCAGCGCCTCGAACGTCCACTCGTCGCGCGCGGCGCGGAACACCCGGCCGCCGACCAGGACCTCGGCGCCGCGGGCCTGGCGCGCCAGCTTGTGGGCGAACACCGCGGTCGCCTCCTCGACCTCGAACGCCGGCTCGCCGCCGGGGCGCTTGGTCCGCCGGACCAGGGCGACGCCGCGCTGGATCGCCAGGGCCAGCCGGAGCTCGGGCTCGACGTCGGAGCCGATGCCGTCGAGCGCGTCGACCAGCGCGAGGCCGAGCTTGATCGCGCGGCTCGCGTCGTCCTCGGAGGCGACCGGCAGGCCGACGATCACCCGCAGCATCGTGTCGTGGCCGCTGCTGGTCAGGCCGGCCGGGATCGCGGGGAGCGGCGTGCCCAGGCCGAGCTCGCCGACCGGGATGTCGTGGCCGTCGCTCGGAAGCCGCGGCAGATCGAGCACCGCCTCGTGCTTGAACGCGATGTCGCGCGCGACCTTGTAGAACTCGTTGACCAGCCGCGCCGCGTCGATCGAGCCGACCCGGCGCTCGAGCGCGGCGAGCCCGCGGACCACGCCCTCGAGCACGTAGACGTACTTGCGCTCGCGCGGGTCGCGCCGGGCGGCGGGGCTGACCGGCGGCGTGGTCGGCCTCGCCTGCGATCGCGCGTCGGTGAAGCTCGGCCGCGGCGTGTGGACGCGCGGCACCCGCGACGCCAGCGGCGGCGGCACGGTCGAGATCGACGACGGCGCGCGGATCGGCGCCGACACCAGATCATCGATCCCGCTCGGCGCGGCCGGCGGCGGCCGGTCGTCCTCGGCCGGCGGCCGCGGCGACGCGGTGCGCTCGTCCGGCACCAGCTGGGCCAGGCCCTGGGCCAGCGCGCCCGAGTCGATCAGCGCGCCCGAGCGATGGCCCCAGTCGAGCAGGAACTTGCCCAGCTCGTGCTGCAGGTCGCGCGCGGTCTGGAACCGGTCGGCGCGGTGGAACGCCAGCGCGCGCAGGATGATCCGCTCGAGCGCCTCGGGTAGCTCGGGCGCGAAGTCGCGTGGCCGCGGGAGCGTGCCCGACTTGACCAGATCGAGGACCTCCTTGCCCTTGCCGTGGAACAGCGGCCGCGCGCAGACCAGCTCGAACAGCACGATGCCGGCGGCGAACACGTCGCTGCGGCCATCGACGGCCTCGCCGCGCGCCTGCTCGGGCGACATGTACGCGTACTTGCCCTTGATGACGCCCTCTTCCTCGTGGATGTCGCGGGCGCGGGCGATGCCGAAATCGACGAGCTTCACCCCGCCGTCCCACGACAGCAGGATGTTCTGCGGCGAGATATCGCGGTGGACGATGCCGAGCGGCTCGCCGAACTCGTCGGTCTTGCGGTGGGCGTAGTCCAGGCCCTTGGCCAGCTGCTGGATGATGTACGCCGACAGGCCGTAGGGCAGGCGGACCCGGGCGCGCGCGGCGTCCTGCAGCACGCGCAGGAGGTCGACGCCCTCGACGTGCTCCATCGCCAGGAAGTAGGTGTCGGCGACCGCGCCGAAGTCGAACACCTGGATGATGTTCGGGTGGTTGAGGCCGAGCGCGATCTTGGCCTCGTCGACGAACATCGCCACGAACTGCCGGCTGCGGGCGTAGGCGGTGTGGATCTTCTTGATGACCAGGGTCTTGTTGAGGCCCTGGGCCACGGGGGTGCGCGCGAGATAGACCTCGGCCATGCCCCCCGTACCGATCTTGCGGATCAGCGTATATTTGCCGAACTGCTCCATGCCCCCGTGCGCGTGCGCGAGCTAGCCATCCTAGCGCATCCGATTCACAACGGAGTTACGACCAGGTTATCGAACCAGGTATCGGTCTCCCAGTTGTTGAATCCGAGATACTCGTGACCGGCATTCTCGAGCGGCCGCGGATCTTCGTAGCGCAGGAACGGGGTCGCCAGGTCGTCGATGTACCAGGTGATCGTGTTGTGCTTGCGCTCGATGCGCCAGTGGTAGTGCTGGTTGGGGACGACCTTGGGCTCGGCGCGCTGGGCGAGGTCGGTGCCGTGCTCGTCGAGCCGCGCGATGATCGACTTGGCGTTGTACCA
>DASWOO010000499.1:0-3887 GCA_036404335.1 Kofleriaceae bacterium | reverse complement strand
GATTACCTGTGGGGCGCCAGCGCGCGCGCGATCATCGTCGCCATCGCCCGGGCGATCGACGACGCGGCGCCGGTCCGCTTCGTCCTGCTCGACGCCATCGCCCGGGTGTTCGCCGCGGTCGGCCCCGCCCGGCTGCAGATCGCGACCCGGACCTTCCCGCTCGCGGCGATCGCCGAGGCGTGGGCCAGCCCCGGCCAGCCCCGGGCCGTGATGACCCTCTCGTGAGCCCGCTCACTTCTCACGTAAACCTCATCTCGCGCTATCTTTGATAATCACCGTGTGCGTGCCTGTAAGGCGATTCACGCGTGTAATTGAATTGTTTAATGCAACTGTGTTAGTCGCATGACACATTCACACGCGGGACATCAGGCAATCAATGGGTTGTGGGAGTCGCACCTCGCGGCGGAGTTCGCGCACAAGGACTCCGACGAGGCGCTCGGGACGATGACCGCCCACCCACGCGTCACGATCATCCCGACGATGATCGGCGGCCAGGGCCTCGAGGAGCTGCGCACGTTCTACGCCAGGCACTTCCTCAATCAGCTGCCGCCGGACATCGAGGTCGTGCCGATCTCGCGCACGATCGGCGACACCCGGATCGTCGACGAGCTGGTCATTCGCTTCACTCACTCCATCCAGATGGACTGGGTGTTGCCCGCGATCCCGCCGACCCACAAGCGCATCGAGTTCGCGATGGTGGTGGTCGTCCAGACCGAGGGCGACAAGATCGCCTACGAGAACCTGTACTGGGACAACGCGTCGATCCTGCGCCAGGCGGGGCTCCTGCCCGATGACAAGCTGCCGGTGCTCGGCGCCGAGCACGCGCGCAACCTGATCGAGCCCGCGCCGCTCAACCAGCTGATCAAGCGCGCCGCCCAGTAGACCGGTCGTTGTAATCCCGGGCAGTTAGGGGATACTGCGGGGATGCGCCCCTGGCTCCTCCTCACGCTCGGTCTCGGCCTGGCCGGTTGCTCGTCGGGTGACGACGGTCCGCCGCTGACCAGCGCCACCTCGCTGGCCTGCCCCTACCCCGGCGCGCTGCCGTTCCGGCTGCCGACGTCCGGGTTCGAAAAGTCGATCAACGCCGACACGGTGGCGACCGAGCACCAGAGCAAGGACCAGGCGTTCGATATCCTCGGCGCCTCGGGCGGGGTCGAGGCCTCGGTCGGGATCGATGACGCGGCGGCGCCGGCGATGGGCAACACCGCGTTCGCCGGGCTCAAGGCGCGGACCACGCCGACCGGTGGCCTCCTGGCCGACTCGCTGCCCGGCGAGCACGTCAGCCTGTGGTTCTACGACGAGATCCACACCGCGTGGCAGCAGCTGGGCACCGCGGTCACCGACGACAGCGGCCGGTACAGCATCGCGCCGTCGATCGGGATCGCGTTCAAGGACGGCACGCCGTTCTACGCGATGCTCGACGCCGACGGCAGCTGCGCCGCGGCGAAGCACTACGTGTATCCGCCCGGCACCAAGGTCGTGGTCGCCGATATCGACGGCACGCTGACCACCGACGACAACCAGATCCTGATGCAGGGCGCCGACGAGACCTACGTGCCGGCGATGATGGCCGACGCCGACGCGATGACCCGGGCCTGGCACGACCGCGGCTATCCGGTGATCTACCTGACCGCCCGGCCGCACCTGCTCGAGGCCGAAAGCCGCGCCTGGCTCGGTGCCAAGACGTTCGCCGACGGCGCGCTGATCACCCAGGGCAGCAGCAAGCCCGCCGACGTCTACAAGACGCTGTGGCTGCAGCGCATGATCACGAGCTTCGGCTGGCAGGTCGTCGCGGCCTACGGCAACGCCCAGACCGACATCACCGCCTACGCCAACGTCGGCATCGATCCGAAGCAGACGTTCATCATCGGCCCGCTCGCCGGCAACAACGGCACGATCGCGATCCCCGACCTGTCCTATACGGCGCACATCCGCGACTACGTCATGGCGCAGCCGCAGCTGACGTTCCCCTGAGCGCTCAGCTGCGCTGCAGCGCGGCGAGCGCGGACGGCGTGTCGACGTCGACGAGGATCGCGACGTCGTCGATCGCCACGAACCGGATCTGCGCGGCGTTGCGATCGAGCAGGCCGCGCGCGCCGACATCGCCGGCGAGCTCGGCCATGTCGGCGAAGTACTTGCGCGGCCACAGCACCGGGTTGCCGCGCTTGCGGTCGTAGGTCGGGACGACGATGTCGCCCGGGTGCCCGGCGCGGTAGGCGTCGATCAGCGCGTCGAAGTGACCGGCCTGGAGCCGCGGCATGTCGCCGAGGCAGACCATCGCGGCGTCGACCTGGCCCGCCGCCGCCAGCCCGGCGCGCAGCGAGGTCGACATCCCGTCGGCGTAGTCGGGGTTGTGGACGTACTCGACGTCGAGCCCGTCGAGCGCCTCGCGCACCCGCTCCGGCTCGTGGCCGGTGACGACCAGCACCGGCCGCGCGCGCGACGCCAGCACCGAGCGCACGGTGTGGCGAACCACCGGCTCGCCGTCGAGCGCGGCGACCAGCTTGTTGCTGCCCATCCGGCTGGCGCGGCCGGCGGCGAGCACGACCGCGGCGATCCGGCTGGTCTGGGCGAGCGTGGGATCGCGCGGCGACGGCCGGACGCTGATCTCCTCGAGCAGGCCGCCGACGCCCATCCCGGCGAGCTCGGCCGCCGTGAGCTCGACGCCGGCGCACACCCGCTCGAGCACCCAGTCGAAGCCCGACGGCTTGAGCGACCGCGCACAGCCCGGCACGCCGATCACCGTGCGCTCGCCGAGCTTGCCCAGCATCAAGAGATTACCCGGGTCGACCGGCATGCCGAACCGCACGACCTCGCCGCCGGCGCGCTCGAGCGCCGCGGGGATCACGTCGCGGCGGTCCATGATCGCCGACGCGCCGAGCACGAAGATCGGGTCGAGCCCGGCGCCGGCGAGCCGCGCGATCGCGCCGGCGACCGCCCCGGCCTCGTGGGCGACGCGGACCTCGTCGACCAGCTCGCCGCCGCACCGAGCCATCCGGGTCCGCTGGGTCACGACCGTGCGATCGAGGACCTTGGCCGCGGTGTCGTCGAACCGGGTCTGGATCAGCCCGGCGCGGCAGCCGCGCCACGGCGCGATCGTGACCGCGGCGCGGACGATCTCGACCGCGCGCATCACCGCGGCCTCGGCGACGCCGAACGGGATGATCTTGACCGTGGCGACCATGTCGCCATCGCGCACCGGCTCGAACGCGCGCAGGGTCGCGACCGTGACCGCCTCGTCGATCGCGTTGGCGGCGTCGATCGCGGCGCGGTCGAGGATCAGCACGCCGCCGCGGGCCGCGTGGACGTTGGTCCGCCCGGTGTGGGTCAGCTCGAGCCGGGTGTGCCCGCCGCCGAGCGAGATCGCGATCCGGGTCGCGGCCGCGTCCTCCGCCAGCTCGCCCGCCACCAGCCGCGCGCAGATCACGGTGGCGTGGCCCGACGCCGCGAGCGCGGCGACGTCGCCTGCGTCGAGCACCCGGCCCTTCTTGAGCACGCGATCGCCGGCGCGCTGGGTGTGGACCAGCACCGCGCCGACCGCGTCGCCGACGTCGATCGCGCCGAACTTCACGGCGCCCGCCTGAGCTGGGCGATCACCTCGGCCAGCACCGACACCGCGATCTCCGCCGGGGTCCGCGCGCCGATCGCGAGGCCGACCGGGCCGTGCAGCCGGGCGAGCGCGGCCTTGGCCACGCCGCCCTCGGCGAGCCGGCCCCGGCGCGCCGCGTGGGTCTTCTTCGAGCCGAGGCAGCCGACGTAGAACGCCGGGGTGGCGAGCGCGGCGATCAGCGCCGGGTCGTCGAGCTTGGGGTCGTGGGTCAGCGTGACCACCGCGGTGCGCGCGTCGGGCGCCAGCCGGGTCACCGCCTGATCGGGCCAGGTCACGA
>DASWOO010000498.1:0-3106 GCA_036404335.1 Kofleriaceae bacterium | reverse complement strand
TCGCGGGTCAAGCGCGAGCTCGCCGACCTCGACGAGTGGCCCGAGCACGGCAAGTGGGCGCCGCGCGAGGAGCTCGTGCCGGGCCAGCACGCCGGCGTGCTGACCGCGCCGCAGATCCTGCACTGGCTGCCCGACCGCCGGCAGCGCCAGCGCGGCTACTACGAGATGATGTGGTGCAACCTGCGAAACAGCTTCGGCGCCACCACGCACAAGGTCCTCGAGATCAACGCGGCCGGGAACAACTTCTTCGTCGCCGAGTCGTGGCAGAAGCTGGCGCACACCGAGCTGTGCATGAACTGTCACGCGCGGCTCGACTACGGCTCGCAGTTCTTCGCCGGCTTCCCCGATAGCCGGGCCAGCGTGTACTTCGTGCCGTCGCTCGCCAAGCCCGGCAACGGCCCGCTGTACGGCCGCGACATCCACGACCTGCGCGGCGAGGCGCCGCTGACCCCGCAGGGCTTCGCCCAGCTCGCCACCGCGCAGCCCGACTTCCAGGCGTGCATGGCCGATCACTTCGTCAGCCACGTGCTCGGCGACCGCGCCACCCGCGACGACGTCCGCGCGATCGAGGACGCGGTCGCGCACACCCCGACGTTCAAGGCGACGATGAAGGTCGCGCTCCAGCGCTACGCGCTGCGCTGGCGGGAGCCGCCGGCCGCGACCATCGCCGTGGCGCCGCCGGCCGCGCTTCCCACCGCGACCCCCGGCCACGTCGCGATCAGCCCCGCGCTGCGCAGCCTGCTCGATCAGCACTGCGGCGATTGCCACCACACCACGCCGTACACCGATCAGACCGACGGCGACGACCTGCCGTTCGACTTCGCCGGCGGCGAGCTGCCGCGCGCGCTGGTCGTCAGCATGGCCGACCACGTCGCCTACGGCATGATGCCCAAGGACCAGCCGCTCGATCCCGCCGCGCGCGACCAGGTCGTCGACCAGCTCGTCGACGCGCTGTGGCCCGATCCGGCGGCGCGCGATGAGGCCCGGCGCTACTACCTCGGCCGCGGCCGCGGCGCCCCGGCCCAGCAGCTCGACAACGCGCTCTTCATGATCTCGCAGCGCGCCCGCGCGCCCTCCGGCCTGACCTGGGGCGCCCTCGAGCGCGGCATCTGGTCCGATCAGTCCACGATCACGCCCGGCTTCCTGACCCTCACCGGCCTCGACGCCGCCCGGGCCTGCGCCCAGGCCGGCGCCACCCACGCCGCCCTCGAGGACTGCGTCCGCCAGTCGACCTCGCTCGACATCCTGTCCCGCTGGCCGCCGCCGAGCCCCTGAGCCCCGGAGCTCGTGACTAGCGCCGGCCGCGGCCGCGGCCGAGGGCGTGCTCGACGAGCGGGCGCAGGTCGTCGACCAGCTCGGGGGCGCAGACCAGGCGGATCGCGGCCATCGGCTGGCCGAGCGGCATGTCCTCGAGGAGGCGCGACAGGGTGACGGCGCCGTAGCGCGGGTGGTCGATGACGTGGAGCTCCTCGTCGTCGGAGGCGAGGTAGCCGACCTGGCGCGCGGTGTCGAGGTGGAGGTAGCTCCGGGCGGCGGCGCCGAACCGGCGCTCGGCGACCTCGAGCGCGGCGGGCCAGATCCGGTCGGCGGCGGGCCGGTCGTCGCCGAGGTCGAAGGTCTTGAACAGCCGGCGATCGACCAGCCGGGTCGCGAGGTCGCGCAGCACCGGGTCGGCGGCGGGCGGGCCGTCGTAGCCAGCCCAGCGATCGAGCGCGGTCGTCACCGAGACGTCGTGGAGCTGCAGGTAATCGGCGACCGAGATCTCGGCGCCGCGCGCCATCGCCGCGGCGACCGGCAGGCCGGCGGGCTCGCTGCCCTGGCGCGCGAGCTGGGCGAAGCGATCGATCGTCTTGATGAACATCCACTCGGCCGCGCGCACGGTCTTGTGGTGATAGACCTGCGCGTACATGTACGAGCGCGCGAACAGGTACTGCTCGACGGCGTACATCCCGCGGCGATAGTCGACGACCAGGTCCGACGGATCGTCGGCGCCGGTGTGGACGTTGGCGATCTGCACCGCGTGGATGATCCAGTCGAGATCGTAGGTCGCGTAGCCGGCGCCGGAGTAGTGGCCGTCGCGCAGCAGGTAGTCGAGGCGATCGACGTCGAGCTGCGACGACACCAGCTTGCGCGCGAAGTGCGGCTTGTAGCGCTTGCCCCAGAAGTCGCGCAGGGTCGCCGGCAGCCCGGGCTCGAGCTGCTCGAGCGCGCCGGCGAGCTCGGGATCCTCGCCGACGATCCGGCCGCCCCAGCGCTCGTGATCGTGGCCGGCGAACACGTGCTCCCAGGCGTGCGAGAACGGGCCGTGGCCGATGTCGTGGAGCAGGGCGGCGATCTTGATGTGCAGCGCGGTCTCGGCCGACAGCTCGCCGCCGAGCCGGCGCGCCACGCGCTGGGCGATGTGGAACGCGCCGAGCGCGTGGCCGAACCGCGAGTGCTCGGCGCCGGGGTAGACCAGCCACGCGAACCCCATCTGCTTGATCCGCCGCAGCCGCTGCATCACGCGCGTGTCGAGCAGGTCGGCGATCGGCCGGTCGGCGCCCTTGAACTCGATGAGCCCGTGCACCGGATCCCGGAAGACGCGGTCCTTCACCACGCGCGCATCCTAGCAGGATCGCGATCGCGCCGGCTAAGCTTGGCCGATGAGCCAGGTCCACGAGGTCGGCATCGAGCGGATCGACGGCGACACCCGCGCCGCCCGGCGCGATCGGGTCGTCGTCGAGGCGCCGCTGCAGCTCCGCGCGCGCGGCGCGCCGGTCGCGACGATCATGCGCACCCCCGGGCACGACGCCGAGCTGGTCCGCGGCCTGCTGCACGCCGAGGCGATCTCGGCGGACGCGGCGATCGCCCTGACCCGGATCGACGACGACACGATCGATCTCGACGTCCCGGCCTCGGCGTTCACCGGCCGCGGCCTGCTCGCCTCGGCGGCGTGCGGCGTGTGCGGTCGGGTCGCGATCGCCGATCTCGAGCTGCGCGCGCGCGAGGTCGCGGCGGACACCGCGATCGACCACCGCGTGCTCGCCGGCCTGCCCGACGCGCTGCGCGGCCAGCAAGCCGTGTTCGCCGACACCGGCGGCCTGCACGGCGCCGGGCTGTTCACGCC
>DASWOO010000497.1:0-2235 GCA_036404335.1 Kofleriaceae bacterium | reverse complement strand
GCCGGTAGCTTGCCGAGCCGGCGCAGCGCCGCGGCCTGCGCGACCTCGGCCGACAGCCAGCGCATCCGGACCGCCAGCGTGACGTCGGCGGGGATCGTCTGGTCGGCGAGCGCGCCGGGCGTGTTGCACAGCGCCGGATCGGGCAGCGCGCGCACGCTGGCCGCCGCGCGCTGGATCGTCGCCGCGTCGGGCGTGGATTGCATCGTGGCGAGCAGCGCGTCGAGCTGGCCGCGCACGCGATCGAGGCACGCGGCGCGGCGCGGGGCGGGGGCCTCGCAGGCCTGGCGATCCTCGGCGGTGAACGCGGCGGCGAAGCCGTCGAGCGCGGTGGTCGCGGTCGCGGCGGCGTCGTTGGCGTAGGCGAGCCGGCTGGCGTGGAACTGGCCGGCGAGCTGGCGCTGCACGGCCGGGCTCCACGAGCCGGCGAGCGGCTGGCGGCCGGCGCAGCGCGACGCCGGGGCCGCGCCGCGCGCGACGAGGAGGACGATCACGGCGGCGGCGGCGAGCGCGACGCCGATCCACCAGCGCCGGGCGCGGGGCGGCGTGCCGTCGAGCGCGGCGACGAGCGGCGCGAGATCGGCGTGGCGATCGCCGGGCGCGGCGGCCAGGCCGCGCGCGATGACGTCCCACGGCGCATCGACGCCGCTGGCCGCGAGCGCGGCGGCGGTGGCGCCGGCGGCCGGCCGCTCGCCGGTCAGCGCCTCGGCGATCGCGACGCACAGGCTGTATTGATCGGCGCGCTCGTCGACCGCCTCGCCGGCGCGCTGCTCGGGCGGCATGTACGCCGGCGTGCCGACGACGCGGCCGGTCGAGCTCAGCGTGGTCTCGGTGCCGGTGACGCCCGCGGGCTCGCTGCCGAGCGCCGGCGCGACCTGCGCGCCGCGGCGGGTGGCGAGGCCGAAGTCGCCGATCCGGACCCGGCCGTCGTGGCCGACGAAGATATTGTTGGGCTTGACGTCGCGGTGGACCAGGCCGAGCTGGTTGGCCGCCCACAGCCCGCGCGCCGCCTGGGCGTAGGCCGCGAGCAGCTCGCGCGCCGGCCGGCCGTGCTGCCAGCGCGCCATCGGCTCGCCGTCGATCAGCTCGGTGGCGATGAACACCTCGCCGTCGACCTCGCCGACGTCGTGGACGGCGACCACGTTGGGGTGCTGGAGCTTGGCCAGCGCGCGGGCCTCGCGCACCAGCCGGGCGCCGCCGTCGTCACCGGTCAGCTCGGGGCGCAGCAGCTTGATCGCGAGCCGGCGCTCGAGCGCGGGGTCCCACGCCTGCCAGACCACGCCCATGCCGCCGCTGCCGATCACCCGATCGAGCCGGTAGCGCCCGAGCTGGCGCGGCGCGCCGGTCGTGGCGACGACATGCGCGAGCGCCTCGCGGCAGGTCTCGCACGCGAAGACGTGCGACTCGACCGCGTCGCGATCCGGGGCGGGCAGGGTGCGCTCGACGAACGCCGCGACCTGCGCGTCGCTCGGACAGCGCGAGTCACGGGTGTCCTCGGCAGCTCCCACCTGCGCACGACCTTCGCACAGTCAGACCCGGCTGCTAAGAAGCCGCGTGGCGAAGCTGCGCGCAGCAAAGGCCCCGAAGGCGATCTGGCGGTGCCAGGCGTGCGGGCATGTCGAGGCCAAGTGGAACGGGCGCTGCCCGCAGTGCCAGGCGTGGTCGAGCCTGGTCGAGGAGCTCGAGACCGCGGCGCCGGCCCGGCCGAGCGCGGCGGGCGTGGCCGATGGCCGGTCGCCGGTGGCGATCACCGACGTGGTCGAGATCAGCGCCAAAGATCGGCGGACGACCGGCATCGGCGAGCTCGACCGCGTGCTCGGCGGCGGGATGGTCGCCGGCTGCCTCGTGCTGCTCGGCGGCGACCCGGGCGTCGGCAAGTCGACCCTGCTGGTCCAGGCGCTCGCCGGCCTGGCGCGCGCCGGCCGGGTGCTGTACGCGACCGGCGAGGAGTCGGTCGCGCAGACGGCGATGCGCGCGCGGCGGGTCGGCGCGGCCGACGCCGGGCTGCGCGTGGTCGCCGAGACCAACGTCGAGCGGATCCTTGCCCACGCCGAGGCCGAGCCGCCGGCGGTCCTCGCGGTCGATTCGATCCAGACGGTGTACACGCCGATGCTCGACTCGATCCCGGGCTCGCTCGCCCAGGTCCGCGAGTGCGCCAGCCGGCTGATGCAGTTCGCCAAGACCACCGGCACGCCGACGATCATCGTCGGCCACGTCACCAAGGACGGCGCGATCGCC
>DASWOO010000496.1:0-6190 GCA_036404335.1 Kofleriaceae bacterium | reverse complement strand
GTCGCCGATCGCGTGCGAAGAAGGCCTGCGGTTCGCGATTCGCGAAGGCGGCCGCACGGTCGGCGCCGGCGTGGTGACCAAGATCCTGGCGGACGCGACCCCCGCCAAGAAGAAGTAAGTCGCTCCTGACCGAGGCGATCTCGGTAGCAAAAGAATGAGCCAGCAGGGCGACCCTGCTGGCTTTTTTCCTTTGTACTCTTGCCACGTTTCCGCGTTTGGGGTAAACGTCCGCTTCGCCCAAATAGCCGAGGTGTGCCCGTCTGTCTGGTTAGATAAGTTCTCGAGTTTCTTAGGGGAGTAGCTCAATGGTAGAGCATCCGTCTCCAAAGCGGAGGGCTGCAGGTTCAAGTCCTGTCTCCCCTGCCACAGCCCGCTAGCAGTCGTAGAAAGCGCCATAGAAAGCGATCAACGTGGCCCAAGAGAACGCACCCAATAAGCCAGTCCACCTCATCTACCTCTGTGGTGCGGTGCTGCTGTTCTATTTGCTCCAGTGGAGCATCGATTGGGTGTGGGGCTACTTCGCGACGGCGCCGAGCGAGTCGAAGATCTCGCTGATTGCTGCGGTGGGTGCGATCGTGGCGGGTATTGCACTGTATCGAAACGACCGCATCTATCACCTCGCCAACGAAGTCACGAGCGAGCTCAAGAAGGTCACGTGGCCGAGCGCGAAAGAGGTTCGCGCGGCCACGATCGTCGTGATCGTCATGGCGATCGTCTCGGCGATCATCCTGGGCGTGTTCGACTTCGTTTGGTCGAACCTCACGGAGTTGGTCTATGGATAACGTTGCCGGCACCGACTCGGGTGAGCCCAATGACGTCGATGCTGGTGCCTCGACGGGCGATGGCTCGTCGGCGGCCTCGACTTCTGGCGCCTCGGTAGGCGAGAAGAAGTGGTACATCGTCAACACGTACTCGGGTCACGAGAACAAGGCCAAGCTGACCTTGCTCGAGCGCGTGCGGAACGCAAACCTCAACGACTACTTCGGTGAGGTCCTGGTTCCGACCGAGAGCGTGATGGAGGTCGTGAAGGGCCAGCGCCGCACGACCACCCGCAAGTTCTTCCCCGGGTACATGTTCGTCCAGATGGTCCTCGATGACCGGACGTTCCACCTGGTCAAGAACACGCCGAAGATCACCGGCTTCCTGGGCGGCACCAAGCCGACCGCGGTGCCGGAGCGCGAGATCACCGGTGTGCAGACCAACATCTCCGAGAGCCGGCAGCCGCGTCCCAAGGCGCGGATCACGTTCGAGGCTGGCGACTCCGTCCGCGTCACCGACGGTCCGTTCGCTAACTTCTCGGCCACGGTCGAGGAAGTCAAAGCCGACAAGCAGAAGCTGAAGGTCTCGCTGTCGATGTTCGGACGAGCGACGTCCGTCGAGCTTGACTTCGCCCAGGTCGAGAAAGCATAACCCCGTCCTTCCAACGCGCCCGGCTCGCCGGGCTGTGAGCTCACGCCATGAAGAAAGTCACCGCGATCATCAAGCTGCAGTGCCCCGCCGGTAAGGCCAATCCTGCGCCTCCCGTCGGCCCGGCACTTGGCCAGCACGGCTTGAACATCATGCAGTTCTGCAAGGAGTTCAACGCCCGCACCGCCAAGGACGGCGACCTCATCATCCCGGTGTTGATCACCGCGTATGCTGACCGCAGCTTCACGTTCATCACGAAGACGCCGCCGGCGTCGATCCTGCTGAAGAAGGCGGCCAAGATCGACAAGGGCTCGGGCGAGCCCAACAAGAACAAGGTCGGCAAGGTCTCGATGTCGCAGGTTCGCGAGATCGCTCAGCTCAAGCTGACCGACCTCAACACCACGAACCTCGAGTCGGCGGTCAAGTCGGTCGCCGGCACCGCGCGCTCGATGGGCCTCGAAGTCGTCGCCTGAGCATATCGTTTCGAGCAGGGGCCGCCATCTGGCGGCCTTTGTTGTTTCACCCTAGCTGCGGCGCACTGGGAGCTCACTGCGTGAGCGTCTGACCAGAGCCCAGAGGAGAGCTGTCATGGCTGGCAAGAAGTTCAAGAAGGCGCTCGAGAGCTACGATTCGTCGAAGAAGTACAGCGTCACCGAGGCGTGCTCGATCCTGAGCAAGACCAAGATCTCGACCAAGTGGGACGAGACGGTCGACGTCTCGGTTCGCCTCGGCGTCAACCCGAAGTACGCCGACCAGATGGTCCGCGGCTCGGTCGTGATGCCGGCCGGCACCGGCAAGACCAAGCGCGTGCTGGTCATCGCCAAGACGGATAAGGCCAAGGAAGCGCTCGACGCCGGCGCCGATTACGCCGGCAGCGACGAGTACATCAAGCGCATCGCCGAAGAGAACTGGTTCGAGTTCGACACGCTGGTCGCCACCCCGGACATGATGGTCCAGGTCGGCAAGATCGGCCGCGTCCTCGGCCCGCGCGGCCTGATGCCGAACCCCAAGGTCGGCACCGTGACCGCGGACGTCGCCAAGGCGGTCCGCGAGCTCAAGGCCGGCCGCGTCGAGTTCCGCGTCGAGAAGGCGGGCATCATCCAGACCCCGATCGGCAAGGCGTCGTTCAAGCCGGAGTCGCTGGAGACCAACCTGAACGCGCTGCTCGAGATGCTCATGCGGCTCAAGCCGGCCACCGCCAAGGGCATCTACATGCGCTCGGTGACCATCTCGACCACGCACGGTCCCGGCGTGAAGATCGACACCGCCGCGTTCGCCGCGGCGGCCACGGGCGAGTGATGCAGAGTCGCTGGCCGCTCTAGTCTTGGGCCAGCGAGTTGTGATAGGAAGCCTCCCTCGGAGATAACGACCGACCGACCCACGAAGATATCCAACCCCGTCGAAGAAGCCGGCGACGACCAGGTCGATGACGACCTTGGCGTCCGAAGTAGCCTGCGGAGACGAGTGGTGTCACACGACCCTCCTGGGTTCGCGCGCGACCCTCTCGATCTGCACCTCGAGAGGGTTGTTGCTTTTCGGCAGGACGCAAAAGGAACACACGATGGAAAAAGCAGCAAAAGAGCAGGTCCTCGGCGAGATCAAGGAGGCGTTCGCGAACGTTGCCTCGATCGTGATCGCCGATTACCGCGGCATCCGCGTCCCGACGGTGACCGCGATGCGCAACGACTTTCGTAAGGCGGGCTGCCACTACCGCGTGCTGAAGAACTCGCTGGTCAAGATCGCGATCAAGGGCTCGAAGATGGAGCCGCTGTCGCAGCTGATGGTCGGCACCACCGCCGTCATCTGGTCGGACGAGAGCCCGCAGGCGCCGGCGCAGGTCGCGCTGAAGTGGGCCAAGGACGAGCCGAAGTTCATCCTGCGCGGTGGCTACTACGAGGGCCAGGTCCTCGACGCCGCGGGCGTCGACGCGCTGGCGAAGATGCCGGGCAAGAACGACATCCGCGCCTCGATGCTGATGACCTTCCTCGCCGCGCCGCAGAGCTTCGTCGCGCAGGTCATCGCGGGTCCGCAGAACTTCGCTTATCTGATCGACGCCCGCCGCCGCCAGCTCGAAGGCCAGGGCTAAGCACGTTAACCGCCGCCGCGCGCTGCGTGGCAGCTCAATTCACAAGCTTTTCAACCATTTGGTTTCTACGTAAAGGGCAAGCACATGTCGATTTCTCATGATGATGTCGTTAACTACCTCTCGGGTCTCACCGTCATCGACCTCGTCAACCTGACGAAGACGCTCGAGGAAAAGTGGGGCGTCAAGGCCGCCCCGGTCGCGATCGCCGGCGGCGGCGGCGGCGCCCCGGCCGCGGCGGCGGCCCCGGTCGAGGAGAAGACCGAGTTCACCGTCGTCCTCAAGGGCGGCGGCGCGAACAAGATCGGCGTCATCAAGGTCGTCCGCGAGATCACGGGCCTGGGCCTCAAGGACGCCAAGGACCTGGTCGACGGCGCCCCGAAGGACGTCAAGGCGGGCGTGTCGAAGGCCGAGTCCGAGGACATGGCCAAGAAGCTCAAGGACGCCGGCGCCGAGGTCGAGGTCAAGTAACCTCGGGCGATCGCGAGATCGCCATCCCGAGCGCGCCTGCGGTGCTCGGGCATAAGGCAGCTAAATCCCTGGTGGATTTAGCTGCTTGTTTGCGTTTCGGGCCGTGCTAAGACCTCGAAACTCTTGGAGCAAGCACACGCCATTTCCTGGTCATTCGGAGAGGGTACGCCGGAATTTTTCAAGGAAAATTTCTTGGCACGTGTACTTGCATCGTACTTTTCGCTTCCATTTGCCGAGGGCGTGCTATACGCAGCCCCGGTTTGCGCAGTTTGTCTTCATGCGGACGTGGACGAGAAGGCGCACGCTCGTCCCAGCTCTCATAAGCACTAAAGAGCCGAGACCACACGCGATCCTGTGAGGCGGGATCGTTTGTGGATCGGCACAGCTCTCTTTTCGGCACGCGACAACCGCCACACATACCCAGATCCCGACGCAGCCGGGATCAAAAAGGGGACTCACGCACCATGGCGTCACAGATCCAGAAGAACTTCCGGGCACGCAAGACCTTCGCGAAGCTGAAGCAAGTCATTGAGATCCCCAATCTCATCGACATCCAGAAGCGCAGCTACGACAAGTTCCTCCAGATCGACACCTCGCTCGAGAAGCGCGAGGACATCGGCCTGCAGGGCGTGTTCAAGAGCGTCTTCCCGATCAAGGATTTTTCGGAGACCTCGTCGCTCGAGTTCGTCTCGTACAACCTCGAGAAGCCCAAGTACGACGTCGACGAGTGTCGCGCCCGCGGCATGACGTTCGCCGCGCCGATCAAGGTCGTGATCCGCCTCGTGGTGTGGGACGTCAACGAGGAGACCAACGTCCAGTCGATCCGTGACGTGAAGGAGCAGGAGGTCTACTTCGGCGAGATTCCGCTGATGACCGACTCCGGCACGTTCATCATTAACGGCACCGAGCGCGTCATCGTCAGCCAGCTCCACCGCTCGCCGGGCGTGTTCTTCGACCACGACAAGGGCAAGACCCACTCGTCGGGCAAGCTGCTGTACAGCGCCCGCGTGATCCCGTACCGCGGCTCGTGGCTGGACTTCGAGTTCGACCACAAGGACATCCTCTATGTCCGCATCGATCGCCGCCGCAAGCTGCACGCGACCGTCCTGCTGCGCGCCCTGGGTTACTCGACCGAGGAGCTGCTGAACTACTTCTACGACACCGAGATCATCCACTTCGAGCAGGGCAAGAAGTACAACCGCCAGGTCAACTACGAGCTGCTCGTCGGCCAGCGCGCCACGCGCGACATCCGGAACCCCAAGACCAAGGACATCCTGGTCAAGAAGAACCGGAAGTTCACCAAGAGCGCGATCCGCAAGCTGCAGGACGAGGGCGTGGACGTCCTGCCGATCGACCTCGACGAGCTCGTCGGCAAGGTCTCGGCAAAGGACGTGATCGACGACTCGACCGGCGAGGTCCTGCTCCAGTGCAACGAGGAGCTGACCGAGGGCAAGCTCGACGAGCTGCGCGAGCGCGGCGTCGAGCGCGTCGAGGTGCTGTTCATCGACAACCTCAACGTCGGCCCGTACCTGCGCAACACGCTGCTGACCGACAAGCTCCAGGGCCCCGACGAGGCGGTGATGGAGATCTATCGCCGCCTGCGCCCGGGCGATCAGCCGGCGCTCGACTCGGCGCAGACCCTGTTCCAGAACCTGTTCTTCAACGCCGAGCGCTACGACCTGTCGCGCGTCGGCCGCCTGAAGCTCAACTACAAGTTCAAGATCGACGAAGCGATCGAGACCCAGATCCTGACCAAGCGGGACATCCTGGAGACCGTCCGCTACCTGATCGAGCTGCGCAACGGCCGCGGCGTGATCGACGACATCGATCACCTCGGCAACCGCCGCGTGCGCGCGGTCGGCGAGCTGATGGAGAACCAGTACCGCATCGGTCTGGTCCGCATGGAGCGCGCCATCAAGGAGCGCATGAGCATGTCTCAGGAAATCGAGACGCTCATGCCGCACGACCTGATCAACGCCAAGCCGGTCAGCGCGGTGGTCAAGGAGTACTTCGGTAGCTCGCAGCTGTCGCAGTTCATGGACCAGACCAACCCGCTGTCCGAGGTCACCCACAAGCGCCGGCTCTCGGCGCTCGGACCGGGCGGCCTGACCCGCGAGCGCGCGGGCTTCAAGGTCCGCGACGTCCACCCGACCCACTACGGCCGCATCTGCCCGATCGAGACGCCGGAAGGCCCGAACATCGGTCTGATCGCGTCGCTGTCGACGTTCG
>DASWOO010000495.1:0-1815 GCA_036404335.1 Kofleriaceae bacterium | reverse complement strand
GGCGACACCCGGGGCGGCACGAAGTAGTCGGTCGCGCCTCGCGTGTACTTGTTGGCCTAGTCGTAGAACCCGTCGCGCGGGGCGATCTCCACCGCGCCGATCGCGCGGTCGTCGAGCACCGCGACCGAGATCTCCTTGCCGCGCACGAACCGCTCGACCAGCACCTCGTCATCGAAGCGCAGCGCGCGCTCGATCGCGGGTCCGAGCTGGGCGATCGACCGGCAGATCGTGACGCCGACCGACGAGCCTTCATGCACCGGCTTGACCACGCACGGGAACCCGAAGTCGCCGTGGATCGCGATCAGCTCCTCGGCCGACGCGGTCGACAAGGGCATCGGCACGCCGGCTTCGGCGATCGCCTCGGCGTCGAGCACGTAATAGGCCGGGGTCGGCAAGTTGTGGAGCCGGAATAGCTCCTTGGCCTTGGCCTTATGCATCGCCAGCGCCGACGCCATCACGTCGGAGCCGGTGTACGGAATCCCCATCACTTCGAGCAGGCCCTGGACGCAGCCATCCTCGCCGTAGCGGCCGTGCAGCGCGATGAACGCGATGTCGATCTGCTCCTGGCGGAGCGCAACGTCGATGTCGCGATCCACATAGAGCGGCACGACCTCGTGGCCGCGCTCGCGCAGCGCGGTGATCACGGCCTCGCCGCTGCGCAGCGACACGTCGCGCTCGCTGGATAGGCCGCCAAGCAACACACCGATCTTGCGGGTCTGCATCTTCGTCTCTCCGACGCTACGAGCACGCCTCGCCGAGGGCAATTTTTTGGACGTGCCGACACACGGGCGGTGGTCGCCTTGACGCACCTTCGTGGCGCACGGTAGACAGGCCGACGATGGCAAAAGCAAAGTCCGCCGGTTCCGAGACTGCCAAGAAGGGCCGTTCGCAGAAGTCGGCGGCCGCCAAAGCTGGTGCCAAGAAGCCGCCGGCCAAGCCCGCTGCCAAGCCGGCCGCGAAGAAGCCGCCGGCCAAGCCGACCGGCAAGAAGCCAGCGGCCAGGCGGCCGTCGGCCCAGGCCGAGCTGCCGATGGCGTCGATCGAGGTCATCGAGGACGCCGAGATCGTCGCCGAGGCCCTCGCCAAGGCCGCCGATCAGGAGGCCGATCAAACGATCGATGCCGACCTGTCGGATAGCCAGACCGAGGAGACCGTCGCGATCGACGACGCGGTCGCGCTGACCCCCGAGGAGCAGGAGCTGGCCGCGATCTACGGCGGCGACCTCGAGCAGCCGGCGATCGCGCACGGCGAGTACTCCGACCGCCAGACCGCCGACGAGGACCGGCCGATGGTGCCGGAGATCAACGCGCGCGACGAGCGCAAGCAGCAGTGGCAGGAGCGCCGCGACCGGCGCCGCCAGCGCCGCGACGAGCGCAACGCCCAGCGCCACGACCGCCAGGGCCCGCCGGGCCAGGGTCAGGGCCAGCGCCAGCACCAGGGCAGCGCGGGTGGCCAGGGTGGCCAGGGTGGCAATGGTGGGCAGCGCGAACAGCGCCCGCAGCACCAGGGCGGCCAGCCCCGCGCCGCGCAGCCCGCGCCGCCGGTCAGCACGACCGCCACCGTCGCGCCCGCGCCCAACGCGCCGGCCGGCGCTGGCTCGACGCATGACCACGACGCGCTCGCCCGGGTCGGCACGCCGCTCGGCGATGCCGCCGCGACCGTGTTCGCCCAGCTGCGCAACGGCCAGCCGCTGCCGGTCAAGCAGCTCGCGGCGATGATGAGCAAGCGGGCGCTGACCGAGGTTGACCCCGAGCAGCTGTGGCCGCAGCTCAAGGCCGAGCTGCTCGGCGACGAGCGCAGCTACCGGGCCCTGGG
>DASWOO010000494.1:0-3312 GCA_036404335.1 Kofleriaceae bacterium | reverse complement strand
CTGTCGGCGCAGGCGCTGACCAACGCCGGCGTGATGTTCGAGAAGGCCAAGCAGCCCGAGAAGGCGGCCGACATCTACCTCGAGCTCGCCGAGAAGTTCGGCGGCGGCGCGCCCGACGTCGCGGAGAAGGCCGCGTTCTCGGCCGGCGTGGTCTACGAGAAGGTCATCTACTACGACCGCGCCGCGAAGGCCTACGAGCTGGTCTGGACCCGGTTTCGCACCGGCAGCAAGGCGGCGGACGCGCTGTACAACGCCGCCCTGCTCCGCCAGGCGCTCGGCCAGAACAAGGAGGCGATCGCGCACTACAGCGAGTACGCCAAGAAGTTCCGCGAGCGCAAGGACGCGCCCGACGTGGCGTTCAACATCGGCGTGGTCTACGAGAGCTCGGGCGACGACGGCCCGGCGATGGCCGCGTTCGCCGACTACGCCCGGGTCTATCGCTCGACCGGCAAGCGGATCGCTGAGGCGTACACCCGCAGTGGCCGGACGGCCTTACGGCTCGGCCAGACCAAGAAGGCCAAGGAGAGCTTCACCGCGGCGCAGAAGACCTGGAAGCTCGCGAGCGGCAAGGACAAGAAGGACGCCACGCCGTGGGCGGCCGAGGCCCGCTACTACGACGGCGAGCTTATCTTCCGCGATTACGAGAAGGTGTGGCTCGACGTCAAGCCCGCCCTGCTCGAGAAGACGCTCAAGACCAAGGCCAAGCTCCTGGCCGACGCCGAGAAGGTCTACACCTCGGTCATCGACTACCAGGATCTCAAGTGGGCGACCGCCGCGCTGTTCCGCGTCGGCCAGGTCTACGACGGGTTCGCCGAGGCGCTGGCGACCGCGGCGCAGAAGCCGCCGGCCAGCCTGTCGGCCGACCAGGTCCAGGCCTACCAGGACGCGATCAACGCCTACGTCGTCGACATCCAGGATAAGGCGGTCGCGCTGTACACCGCCGGCTACCAGAAGGCGATCCAGATGCAGGTGTACGACGAGTACACCGCCAAGATCCGCGAGGCGCTCGGCCGGATCGCGGCCGACAAGTTCCCGCCCGAGAAGGAATCGCGGACCCGCGAGCGGATCGGCGATCGCCCGCCGGTGCCCGAGCTGGTCCAGGAGGTGGCGCGATGAGAGAGCCAGGCCCGATCCGGCGCGACCGTCACGCGCGCGCGATGCTATCGACGACCCTGGCGCTGGCGCTCGCGGCGTGCGGCGGCGGCGCTAAGCACGCGGCGACCCCGGCCGGTGGCCGATCGGCGAGCAGCAAGCGCGACCCGATCAACCCCCGCGCCGCCAAGGAGTTCGATGGCGCGATGCGCGCGATCCGGGTCGGCGGCCCCGAGGCGCAGGACACCGCCAAGGCCCGGCTCAAGGCGGCGGTCGAGGCCGACGCATCGCTGTGGGAGGCGTGGCACGATCTCGGGGTGATCGCCTACAAGGAGGGCGACGACGACGCGGCGATCGACGCGTACACCCGGGCGCTGAAGATCACCGCCGGCCACACCCCGACCCTGCTGGCGCGCGCCGAGGCCCACCGCCGCGCCGGTCACCGCAAGGAGGCGCGCGCCGACTACGAGGCCGCGCTCAAGACCACCGAGGAAGACGACCCCAACCGCAAGGACGCGGCGGCCCGGCTGGCGTCGCTGCTACGCGACGACAACGACTTCGACGGCGCCGTCGAGGTCCTGCGCAACACGGTGCGGACCTCGGGCACCAGCGCCAAGATCTACACCGAGCTGGGGCTCATCTACATCGCGCAGAAGCGGTTCGAGCTCGCCCAGCTGGTGCTGGCCAAGGCCGCCGAGCTCGATGCCAAGGATCCGTCCGTGTACAACGCGTTCGCGGTGCTCGCGCTGCGCCAGGGCAAGGCGCAGGAGGCGTTCGAGCGCTTCGACCAGGCGGTGTCGCTCGACCCGTCGTTCATCGACGCCCGGTTCAACAAGGCCGCCGTGCTGCTCGACGCCGGCGACTACGCCCGAGCCAAGACCGAGCTGTCGACGATTGTCGAAAAGCGGCCCGATGACTACGCCGCCTATGTCGCGCTCGGCGTCGCCCAGCGCGGGCTCAAGGACTTCCCGGGAGCCAAGCAGACCTGGGACCGCGTGATCAAGGAAGCGCCGCGACGCAGCACCGCCCGGGCCGACGCGATGTTCGACGCGGCGATCCTCGCGTCCGACTACATGAACGACGCGCCGACGGCCAAGACCGCCCTGGACCGCTACCTGCAAGAGGCTCCCACGGGTCACGCCAAGCGCCAGGCCGCCGAAGAGAAACGAAAGGAACTGGGCAAATGAGCCGAGCAGCGTTGAGGCTTGCTGCCCCCGGTCGGGGGCTCGTGGCCACACTTGTCTTGGCGGTGATGTGCGCGATTTCGCTACCTTCTGCGGTCATGGCACAGCCGAAAAAGCCCAAGCCCGCCCCGGCGCCCGCGGCGGCTGAGCCGGCAAAGGCGACCGACAAGAAGACCGGCAAAGAGAAGAACTTCGACTTCAACAACCTGCAGCTCAACGGTCAGCTGCGCACGCCGCAGCTGCTGTACTTCCTGGAGCGCGCCAACGAAGAGCTCGAGCGCGCCAGCCTCGAGAAGCGGTCGTTCATCCCGCACATGGTCCGCTCGGTCGAGGAAGAACAGCTGTGACCGAGGGCGATGGATCGATCGCGGGGTTGGGGCCCCGCGACACCTTGGCCCGAGGAAACCCCCGTGGGGTGAGCAGCGCGCTGCGCGTCGCGCTGATCTGGAACGACGAGGTCATGGAGGACGTCGTCCTCGAGAAGCCGCGGCCGATCACTATCGGCCCCGGCGGCGGCACGACGTTCACGGTGCCCGAGATCGGCCTGCCCGCGTCGTTCGCGCTGGTCCGCCCCGGCAACCGCGGCTATCTGCTAACGCTCGGCGAGCGGATGAGCGGCACGATCTGCCTCGACGGCCGCGAGAAGGACGTCGCCGAGCTGGTCGCGCGCGAGGGCGGCAGCGGCGGCTTCTGCGCCACGGCGATCGGCGGCCGCGACTGGGGCGTGATCGAGCTCGACGCGTCGGGCCGGTTCAAGATCTTCTTCCAGTTCGTCACGCTCGACGAGGCGCCGCAGTTCTTCACCCGGCCGGTGCTGATGGCCGGCGGCGCGGGCTACGCGCTGTCGAGCATCGCGCTGACCGTGCTGTGGCTGCTCAAGGGCGAGGCGATCGAGGAGGCGATCTTCCGCGGCTTCGGGATCTCGACCGTCGCGATCCTGCTCGGCGGCCTGGCGTGGTCGCTGTTCCGCCAGGACGGCGAGTCGCAGGCGTCGCTCGCGTTCTCGGTCGTGCTCCACGCCGCGCTGCTGTTCATG
>DASWOO010000493.1:0-6024 GCA_036404335.1 Kofleriaceae bacterium | reverse complement strand
GCCGCGGGCGAGATGGACGCCGCGGGCGAAGCGACCACGCCGACCACCGGCGAGTAGGACGCGAGGCCGCGATCGCGGCGTGCTCCCGGAGTCTCGCGATCTCGCGAATCTCCGGACCCGCGCGCGCCCTGGGGTCCACCCAACACTTGCCGGGTGGATCGTAAGCGCGATGATCTCGGCGCTGCTGGATCACGTGCGTGCCGGACACAGCGCACACTGGCGCTGATTCTCGGCGCACGCTTCACGCGATTCAAACGTAGAGTCGCTTGACGACGTAGGCAGATCCCCGGGAGTGGGTAAGACGAAGTGCGCTGGAACCGGCGAAATCCGGCCAGGTCTGGCGCGGATCGAGCGGTGACGTCACGCCTGGGCGGGTATGTGCTAGGCGCTTCGGTGAGTGCTGCGCATGACGATTGCAACGGTCCGTATCGTCGTGCAGCGTTTGTCGAGGACTCTGATCCAGCTCAACCTCGCCACCCGGCCGCATCACGCTGAGGCGGATCAGCACTGGCTCGACCTCATGGCGCCGAGCGTCAACCGGGAGCGCTACGAGGCGCTCCTGGTCCTGGTCTACGGGTTCGAAGCGCCGCTCGACTCCGCGTTCCGCTACACGCCCGGTTTGAGCTCGCTCGTCGAGCTCCGAGGACGGACGCGGACCGGCCTGCTCGCGCAGGACCTGATGCGCCTCGGGCTGACCGCCTCACAGATCGCCCAGCTGCCGCAGCGGTTCACGACCTTCTCGAGCGCCGCCGAGGCCCTCGGCTGGATGTACGTCTTCGAGCGCGCCACGCTGGTCCACGGTAGCACCCGCCGCCACCTGCTCCAGCGCATGCCCGACCTGACCTGCGCGACCAGCTACCTCGAGGCCTACGACAGCATCACCAGCCTGCGCTGGGGCGAGCTCGGGAGCGCGCTCGACGCGGTCGCGACCACGCCGTCGGTCACCCGCCAGCTGATCCGCGCCGCCACCGACGGGTTCCGCGCGATGCGCGACTGGTTTCACGCGGTGGCAGCACCGTGGATCAAACAGCCCATCGCTACCTAGGGGCCACGGACTGTTTGCTCTCCGGCACCCGCCCCGGCCGCCCTGGCGCCGCGCCCCCTCCGGAACGCAAACGCCGCCCGATCGTCATGGATCTTGGCGGCGTCTCGCATCGTAGAACGCTCGAGGCGATCACGACTCTGGCCCTTTGGCGAAGGTAGACCCAGAAGCGTGATCGGCGAGCGTGGCGACTAGAACGTGAAGATTTGATCCGCGCGCTTCTCGGTCGGCTTCGGCACCGCCGTGTCCTGCGGGCGCGGCTTGATGATCGGCGGCGGCGGCTCGACCGCGAAGCGAGCGGCGGCCGAGGTCATCGGCACCTGCTGCGCGGCCTGCGGCGGCTGCGCGACCGGCGCACTCTGCGCGACCGGCTGAGGCGCGGCGACCGGCGGCGCGGCGACCATCTGCGGAGCGACCGGCGCGGCGGGCACCGGGGCTGCTGCGACCGGCACCGGCGCGATTGGCGCGACGACGGGAGCGGCGGCGACCGGCGAAGCAACCGCGATCGGCGCCGGAGCAACCGGGGCCACCGGAGCGACGGTCGGCCTGGCGATCGGCGCGGCGGCGACCGGCGCGAACGCCGGCGACGGGCGCTCCATCGGACGAGCCGGCGGCGGCGCGACCGGGCGAGCCTGCATCGGCGCCATCGTCGACATCGACGGCGCCGGACGGAACGGGCTCGGCGACGGCGAGAACGCCTGATGATGATGCTGCGGCGCGGGCGCGGCGGGCGGAAGCGCGGGCGCGTCACCACCGAGGAAGTCATTGACGCGCGTCTCGACGAGCTGGCTCATCGAGATGTTGTTCGTCTCGCAGAACGCCTTGAGACGCTCGTACGTCGCCCGGCTCACGCTAATACTCCGACGAGTTTGCTTCTTCGCCATAATCCATCCTTACGCTACAGGTAGGGTACCGTCAAGGCGGGCCTACTAGCCCTGTACTCCTGCCCTCGTGGGTAAAGCGATAGCACAAGGCTCTGACACGGAAGCGCTCCATGCCGGCCTGCACCGCACCGATCACCGCGATCATCATCCGATCCCGGGGATCTGCCTAGGCAGAATCCGCGTGGCCGTGATGCCTGCGACGCCGAGCTATTCGGCCGGCGTCGGTCGACGCTTCAACCAGTCCGACGGCGCGTGCAGATGCGACATCAGCTCGGCCTCGGGCGATCCCGGCGTGGTCATCACGTCGTAGTCCCAGCGCACCATCGGCGGCATCGACATCAGCACCGACTCGACCCGGCCGTCGGTCTTGAGCCCGAACAGCGTGCCCTGATCGTAGAGCAGGCTGAACTCGGCGCAGCGGCCGCGCCGGCGCAGCTGCCAGGCGCGCTCGAGCTCGCCATACGGCGTGGGCTGGCGCTCCTGCACGATCGGCAGGTACGCCTGGACGAACGAGCTGCTCAGGTCGCGCACGAAGTCGAACACGCGGTCGGCCTCGGGCAGCGGTGGCTCGCCCTTGGCGCCGAGGTGATCGAAGAACACGCCGCCGACCCCGCGGGTCTCCTTGCGGTGCGGCAGATAGAAGTACTCGTCGCACCACGCCTTGAACCGATCGTAGTCGCCAATCGGCTGGTGGCGGTCGCAGGCCGCCGCCAGCGCGCGGTGAAAGTGCACCGCGTCATCGGCGAACAGGTAGTACGGCGTGAGGTCGGCACCGCCGCCGAACCACAATGTGTCGCCCCGGGTCATGCACCGGAAGCTGGCGTGCGCCGTCGGCACCATCGGCGACCGGGGGTGCAGCACCACGGATAGCGCGGCGGCCCGAAACGATCGACCGTGGCCCGGCATGTAGTCGGCCAGGTCCCCCGGCAGCTCGCCGTCGACGCTCGACCAGTTCACGCCCGCCTTCTCGAACACCGCGCCGCCCTCGAGCACCCGCGCCACGCCGCCACCGCCGCCCGGGCGCTGCCAGGCGTCCGCCGTGAACTGCGCCGCGCCGTCGGCGTCGCTCAGCGCCCGGCAGATGTCGGTCTGGAGCTCCGAGAAGAACTTCGCCGCGCGATCGAAAAGATCCGACACGGTCACATGGTAGCATCGACGACAGCGGTCGAGCTTGCACTACTGATGTCGGCAGCCATTCGTCTCGTGCGCGCGTTGCGTGTGTTTGCGGTCATCTTCCTCAGTTACATGTGGCAGGTGGCCTGGGCGCGGCTATGGCCGGGCCGCTATGACACCAGCGCACGCTGGAAGAAGATCAACCGGCGCAACGCGCGGCGGATGTACAGGGGCTTCGTCCGGCTGCGCGGCGTGTACATCAAGCTCGGCCAGATCCTGTCGGTGATGGGCACGTTCCTGCCCCGCGAGTACACCGAGGAGCTCGAGGCCCTGCAGGACGACGTGCCGCCGGCGTCGTACAAGAAGATCCGCGCGACGTTCGTGAAGTCGTTCGGCAAGCAGCCGCACGAGGTGTTCGCCGAGTTCGACGAGGTGCCGATCGCGGCCGCGTCGCTCGGCCAGGTCCACGAAGCGCGCGGCCCCGCGGGCGAGAAGCTCGCGGTCAAGATCCTCTATCCCAACGTCGTCACGATCATCGCGGTCGACCTCAAGGTGCTCGGCTGGGCGCTGAAGATCTATCGCAACTTCGTGCCGCTGCAGCAGATCGAGCGCGTGCACGAGCAGCTCGCCGACATGCTGTCGCGCGAGACCGACCTGGCCAACGAGGCGCGCTGCATCACCCGGATGGCGGCCAACTTCACCAACGACCCCGACGTCGTGTTCCCCAAGGTCTACCCCGAGTTCTCCAGCTCGACGGTGATGACCATGTCGTTCATGGACGGCGTCAAGATCTCCAAGCGCGACGCGCTCGCCCAGCTCCAGCTCGACCCGTACGACGTCGCGACCAAGCTCACCAAGATCTTCTACAAGCAGCTGTTCGTCGACCGGTTCTTCCACGCCGACCCGCACCCGGGGAACTTCTTCGTCCAGCGCGGGCCCAGCGGCCAGGTCCGGATCGTCGTGCTCGACCTCGGCTCGGCGACCGAGCTGCGCGACAACCTCGCCGACGGCATGTTCGAAATCCTGTCGGGCCTGATGACCCGCAAGGACGACCTCGTCGTGCGCGGCATCGACACGATGGGGTTCATGGCCGCCGGCGGCGACCGCGCGCTGCTCGAGCGCACCGTGCGGCGCTACTTCGAGAAGCTGCTTAGCATCAACATCACCGATTTCGGCAAGATCGACCCCGCGGTCGCCAGCCAGCTCGCCGATCCGACGATGAAGCGCGAGGACCTGCGCGAGCTGATGAAGTCGGTCGCCTACCCCGAGGGCTGGTTCTACGTCGAGCGCGCCTCGGTGATCATGTTCGGCCTGTCGTCGACCCTGGCGCCCAAGCTCAACGGCATCCACGTCGGCTTCCCGTACGTCACGCAGTTCATCATGGAGCGCAACGCCAAGCGCCTCGCCGAGGCCCAGACGGCGGCCAAGGCGGCCGAGGCGGCCAAGCAGGCGGCCGAGGCCGCGCAGCAAGCCGCCGCACCGCCAGCTTCGACCACGACGACCGATCCGACGCTCAAGGCGACCGACGAGTCCGAAGTCTTGCTGAACTGAGTCGCGCCCGCCCGCGTG
Organism: Kofleriaceae bacterium; assembly: GCA_036404335.1. Lineage (GTDB taxonomy): Bacteria > Myxococcota_A > Polyangia > Haliangiales > Haliangiaceae > JABFXX01. Next base: position 1,416 of record DASWOO010000493.1, on the reverse strand, counting down.
CTAGCGTGGCGATATGTTCGACATCGTCGTCGCGGCGGATCAGGACTGGGGGATCGGCAAGGACAACGGACTGCCGTGGCCCAAGCTCCGCGGCGACCTGCAGCACTTCAAGCGGCTGACCTCGACGGCGAGCGAGGGCCGGCGCAACGCGATCGTGATGGGCCGCAAGACCTGGGAGAGCAAGGAGGTCGCCGGCCGCCCCCTGCCCAACCGGGTCAACGTTGTCGTCACCCGCGGCGAGCTCACCGCGCCCGCCGGCGTGATCGTCGCCCACACCGTCGACCAGGCGCTCGCCCTCGACAGCGTCGAGTCGATCTTCGTCGTCGGCGGCGCCGGCCTGGTCCAGGACGTCATCGAGCGCCCCGACCTGCGCTACGTCTACCTGACCCGGATCCTCGGCCGCTACGAGTGCGACGTCCAGCTGCCCGACCTCGACGCCCGCGGCTTCGTCCGCGACGCCTGGGACGGCGAGCGCCAGGCCGAGGACTTCGAGGTCCGCTACCGCATCGAGCGGCTCAAGCGCCCGTAGCGGCCCGTAGCAGCAGCTCGGCTCGAACGGCTGGGCTCGAGCGAGGGCGGCGGGAGAGCGCGGGGACGGCTTGTGACCGGCCGGCCATCGGGGCGCCAGGGGCGCTTGTGCCGCCCGCTCACAACCCATCGCCTCGAGCCAGCGCTGCTCTTCCGGAGACGGATTTTCAATCCGTGGGAGAGGAAGAGGAAGAGGAAGAGCGATTCGCGTGTCGGACGGTGGCGCGTCTGGGTCGGCACGGCGCGGCGCGGCGCGATGGTCGGCTACGTTGCGGACGGGACCTCGCCGTAGGAGATCAGGCCGTGGCGCTTCCAGCCGGTGCGCAGCAGCCAGGTCGCCGGGCGATGGACGATCAGCGGCTCGTAGGCGCGCGGGATCGACCACAGCATCACTTGATCGCCGTACTCGGCCCAGTCGCGGAAGGACCAGGCGCTCGAGAAGTAGTCGATGTTCCAGTCCGCCCGCCGCGGATCGCGATCCTCGACGTGCTTCCGCCAGTTGTTCAGCACGTAGGACAGCGCGTGCCGAGCCTGGCGCGGCGACGTGATCGCCTCCGCGTGATATCGGTCGGGGAACACGCCGCCGCGTCGGCGCGGGCCGGGCCGGCCCTTGCTGATCATCCGGTTCAGGTGCTTGGCCGCCGAGATCTGGAAGCTCTGCATGCCGCGCCACAGCGCCCGCCGGTTGCCCGCCTCGACCAGCAAGTGGATGTGCGTGCGCTGCAGGCTCAAGTGCACGATCCGGAAGTCCCCGCGCTCCGCGACCACGAGCGTGGCCTCGCGGATCGCCTGGTACGCCAGCCGGCGTCGCAGGCTGCCGACCTCGCGCACCACCCGCAGCACCACGTGCACCGGATGATGTCGTGACAGCGCCGGCCTCACCTTGTG